>JANYDP010000322.1 GCA_025363535.1 Verrucomicrobiota bacterium
TAATTTATCCACCAAGGAACGGCTGGATCTTTTCATCAAGGTCTGCCACGCGATTCAGCACGCGCATCAAAAGGGAATCATCCATCGCGACATCAAGCCTTCGAACATCCTCGTCACGCTGCACGACGGCGTGCCGGTGCCGAAGGTAATTGATTTCGGCATCGCGAAAGCGACGGAAGGGGCCGGCTCACGGACGCGACAGTTTACACGCAGTTGCACCAGTTCATCGGCACGCCGGCTTACATGTCGCCGGAGCAGGCCGAGATGAGTGGGCTGGACGTGGACACGCGTAGCGACATTTATTCGCTGGGCGTTTTGCTTTACGAACTGCTGGCGGGCAGCACGCCGTTTGATGGGCAGGAATTGATGTCGCAGGGCATTGACGCGATGCGCAAAACGATTCGCGAGACCGAACCACCGCGTCCCAGCACGCGCTTCGCGACGCTCGAAGGCGAGGAGTTGACGACCACGGCGAAGCGGCGTTCGGTGGACAAATCCAAACTGGTGAGTCAGCTCAAGGGCGACATTGATTGGATTGTGATGAAGTGTCTGGAGAAAGACCGGACACGTCGTTACGACACGGCCAATGGTCTCGCCGCCGACCTCAACCGGCATTTGAACAACGAGCCGGTGGTCGCGCGTCCGCCGAGCGCGGCTTACAAATTTCAAAAGGCGTTTCGCCGGAACAGGCTCGCGTTCACGGCGGGCGCGGCCATTGCCGCCGCGCTGGTGGTGGGCATTTCGCTGAGCGTGTGGCAGGCCGTGCGCGCCACGCACGCCACGCGCGCGGCGGTGTCCGCGCGCCAGGAAGCGGAAGCCAGTGAAGCGAAAGCGGTCGCCGCGCAGGCCAACGAAATCAAACTGCGCGAACAGGCCGAGCAGTCGCGGGCGCGCGAGGCGGAGTTGCGCGCGAAGGCGGAAGCCAGCGCCAAGGCCGCGAAAGCCGAGGCGACCAAGAGCAAGCAGGTTTCATTGTTTATGGAAGAAATGCTCAAAGGCGCTGGCCCGTCGGCGGCGTTGGGACGCGACACGACGTTGCTCCGGGAAATCTTGGACAAAGCCACGGCCCGCGCCGACACGGCCCTGAAAGACCAGCCCGAAGCCCTCGCCCAACTCCTCTCCAAAATCGCCACTACCTACGATTCGCTGGGGGACCACAAGAAACACAACGTCCTGACGCGCGAGGTGTATCAGTTGCGGCTTGGACTCAACAAGGGCGATAATCCGGACCTTGCCGACGCGATGCTAAACATGGGTTCGGTCGGCACCAATTACGTGGCGCGTGAAGCCCTGATTCGTGAGGCGCTCGCGATGAATCAGCGGCTTAACGGCAGCAATAATCTTCGTGTCGCCAAAGCCAACGTGCGCCTGGCTTCAATTCTCATCTATAATCAAACTAACCGCTACGCGGAGGCCGAATCCTTGATACGCGGCGCGATTGCCATGCACACTGAACTCGTGGGCGAAACCAACACGGAAGTCGCCAACGATTATGATCTGCTGGCCAATGACCTGTGGTCGCTGACCCGCACCAACGAAGCGTTGCAGGCAGTCCGCCGGTCCATCCAGCTCCATCAGGCGAGCGAAGGTGTCATCAATCCCCGTTTGATTTATCCGCAGATGGATTACGGATGGATGCTGCTGGAAACCGGCGATTTGAAAACAGCCGAGAGAGCCTTTCGCGTGGGCATCGCGATTTCGGAAAAATATTTTGCCAGTGTCAACCTTGAGGCCAGGTATAAACGGGAGGGGGCGTTCGATGGTTTGGAGCAGGTGCTGATCGCCCAAGGCCGCAGCAGCGAAACCAACGCGGTGGAAATCGAACGGCAAAATTTTCTGGCCCGAACGGCGGCCATCGCGCCGGTGGAAATCGCCGGGGACACCAACGCGCCGGACATTGCCGCGCTGGTCGTCGCGGTGATTTCGCCGGATGATCTTGGCGCAGCAAGGTCGCTTCGCCGAAGCCGTGCCGGGATTTGTCCAACTCACGGTGAAGGAACCGAGTCACTCGAAGCCTTACCTTCAACTGGCCGCGCTGCTGCTGGAAACCGGCGACCTGAATGGCTATCGCCAGTTGAGCCACCGTGCGCTCAATCTGTTTCAGGGCAAGCCCGGCACGACGGTGGCCCGCATCTCCAAGCTCGGCCTGCTCGCGCCGCTGACTAATTCCACCGACACCGCGCAAGCAGCACAGATGGCGGACCAGGCGCTCGCCGAAACCACCGACCCCAAGCTGATCATCGAAGCGCAAATTGGCAAAGGGCTGGCGGAATATCGTCTGGGCCAATTCGCGGGCGCGATCGAGTGGATGCAGAAAGTGGCGGCGATTCCGACGAAGGGTTCACACACCGCGTCCCTGTTCAACGCCAACGCCGTGGCCATTATCGCCTGCGCACAACAGCAACTCAAACAAACGGACGCCGCCCGCGCCTCCCTCGCGCAAGCCAAAGACGCTTTGCGCGCCGGCCGCCCTGATTCCAACAACGACCTCGGCACGAACTGGCAGGATGTTTTGATCGCCCAAGCCCTCGTGCGGGAAGCCAGCCAGTTGATCGCCGGCCCGGCGGTGAAATAAAATTCAGAAATTAAAATCCCCCTCCCGGATTTGTTTTCCAGGACGGGGATGAACTTGGGTGACGGTTGGCCTACTTCGTCAGGTAATATTTCTCCGTGTATTCCTTCACCATGCGGTCGGTGGTGAACTGCGGCACGACAGTGGCCATCATGCGGCGGATGCGCTGGATCCATTCGCGGGGAACACCCTGCTCGTCGCGTTTGTAGAAAAGCGGGATGACATCCTTGGTGAGGGCGGTGAACAGGTTCGCGCTGTCGATGCGGTCCTGCTCGTCCACGTTCTCCACATGCGAATCCTCGCCGATGGCAAAGCCGTTGGTGCCGTCGTAGCCTTCGCGCCACCAGCCATCGAGGATGCTCAGATTCATGCCGCCGTGGCAGCCGGCCTTCATGCCGCTGGTACCGGACGCTTCGAGCGGGCGGCGCGGGTTGTTGAGCCAGATGTCGCAGCCGGACACCATCTGGCGCGCGACGTGGATGTCGTAATTCTCAATGAACACCAGGCTGCCCTTGAGGTCGCTGTATTTGCTGAGGTGAATGATGTGCTGGATGTAGCGCTTGCCGTCGTCGTCGCGCGGATGGGCCTTGCCGGCAAACACGAACTGGACGGGGCGGTTTTTGTCGCGGGTGAGACCGACGATTTTTTCAAGCTGCTGGAAAATCAGCGGCGCGCGTTTGTAGGTGGCGAACCGACGTGCGAAGCCGATGGTCAGCGCGTCGGGGTTGAGCAGCGAATCGAACACGATGTAATCGCCGTGGGAAAGGCGCTGGCCCTGGATGAGCAGGCGGCGGCGGCAGAATTCGATCAGCTCGCGGCGCAGGTTGTAGCGCATCGCCCAGAGTTCCTCGTCGGAGATGAAGGCGGGGTCGAGGATTTTCTGCCAAAATTCAGGCGCGTTGATGCTCGCCTCCCAACTGGTGGTGCCAGTGTGTTTCTTCCGCCAGAATTTGCGGACGGGGCCTTTCATCCAGCCGAGCAGGTGAATGCCATTCGTGATGTGGCCGATGGGAACCTCCTCAACTTTCTTGCCGGGATAGAGGCACTGCCACATGTGGCGGCTGACCTGGCCGTGCAGTTCACTGACGGCGTTGGCGGCGCGGGAAAATTTCAGCGCGAGGACGGTCATGCAGAAGGGTTCGTTGCCGTCGCTGGGTTTCACGCGGCCCAATCCCATCAGGTCATTGGCGGAGTAGGGGAGTTGGGAGCGATATTTCTGCATCGCATAATCCATCAGGCCGGAGGTAAAGCGGTCGTGGCCGGCTTCGACCGGCGTGTGGGTGGTGAAAATACATTCGGTCCGGGTCTGGTCCTGGGCCTCGGCCAGTTTTTTTCCGGCCGCAATTTTTTCGCGGATGAGTTCGAGCGTGAGGAACGCGGCGTGACCTTCGTTCATGTGGAACGTTGAAGGCTGGATGCCGAGCGCGCGGAGCAGGCGCACGCCGCCGATGCCGAGCAGCATTTCCTGCATGATGCGCGTGGTGCTGTCGCCGCCATAGACGCGCAAGGTGAGATCGCGGAAGTGCTGTTCGTTCTGCGGGAGGTTCGCGTCAAGGAGATAGATGGGCACGCGGCCGACGTTGACGCGCCAGGCGCGGAAGGAAACCTGGCCAGTGGCGACTTCCACCGAGCAGATGACCGGCTCACCCTTGTCGTTCAACACGGGTTCGACGGGAAGATTGGCTGGATTGAGCAGATTGTAGTACTCCGTCTGCCAGTTGTTCTGGTCAATCGTCTGCTGAAAATAACCTTCGCGATAGAACAGGCTGATGCCGACGAAGCCGAGGCCGAGATCACTGGCGGCCTTGGTGTGGTCGCCGGCGAGAATGCCGAGGCCGCCAGCGGCGATGGGCAAGGTTTCATGAAAACCGAATTCAGCGGAGAAATAGGCGGCGGGATTTTTCTTGAGCGCGGGCGCGTTTTTGGCGGCCCAGGTGGACTTGTCGTTCATGTAAGCGTCGAACGAAGCCAGCACGTTGCGGACGCGGTCCGAGAACTCCGGGTTCTGGAGACGGACGCGCAGTTCGTAATCCGAAACCTCGTGCAGCACTGCCACGGCGTTGTGGTAAAGGTTCTGCCAGCCGCGCGGGGAGAGTTCGTTGAAAAGCTCCTGCGCCTGCTGGTCCCAAGTCCACCACAGATTTCGGGCGAGTTTGTGCAATCCCGAAGTCAGTTCGGTCAGTTCTTTATTGGTGAGCGGTTTCTTCGACATAGTTTTCAAGTTTCAATTTCCAATCTGGTTCAACCGATTAGGCGCGGCCACGATATTGCATCACGAAAGCGTGCGCCAAATAAAAATTCCTGCTGGTTTCATGCCAGCCCACAAAATTTAATCACCATCACCGGAATTCTCCAGCAATTGCCACTTTGAGTCGGCGGAATAAAGTCCTGGCTGAAAGTTTTTTTGTCCCCTTTGGCGCACGGTGGAAAAATACTGGCAGCTTGGGGCGTCCGGCTTCGAGGGGCGGCCAAAATTGATTGGTTTAAGTTTTGACGATTCACCCCTGTTCACGTAGCGTAAAGCGCTTTTTCAAAAGCAATCATGATAGGTTTTATTGTCAAAAAAATCATCGGCTCGAAAAACGACCGCGAACTCAAACGCATGCGGCCCATGGTGGCCCGCGCCAACGAGCTGGAAGCCGAACTGCAAAAACTTCCCGACGACGCTCTTCGGCAAAAGACCGCCGCGTGGAAGGAGGAGCTTTCCAAGATCGAGGACAACGCCGAACTCGCCCGTCGCCTTGACGAGATTCTTCCCGAAGCCTTTGCCGTCGTGAAAAACACCTGCCGACGTTTGTGCGGACAGGATGTCATTGTGCGCGGCCATCCGCTGCGTTGGGAGATGGTGCCGTTTGATGTCCAGCTCCTCGGTGGTTACGGCCTGCATTCCGGCAAGATCGCGGAAATGGCCACCGGCGAAGGCAAGACGCTCGTCGGCACGTTCCCGGTTTATCTCAACGCCCTCACCGGTCGCGGCGTCCACGTCGTCACCGTCAATGATTACCTCGCCGCCCGCGACGGGGAATGGATGGGCGCGGTCTATAAGTTTCTCGGCCTCACCGTCGGTTGCATTCTCCACGACCAGTCGCCGCAAGTCCGCCGCGAACAATACGCCTGCGACATTACCTACGGCACCAACGCCGAATTTGGTTTTGATTACCTCCGCTACAACGGCATGGCCTCGCGCAAGGATGATCAGG
>JANYDP010000323.1 GCA_025363535.1 Verrucomicrobiota bacterium
GATGTATCAACGGACGTGGTCGAACTCGCAGCATCGCAACAAAACGTTGTGCAAAGTATATTGCGGCGCTGGAGGCAATCGGCGGAAACCGGTTTATTGCCGGTCGCGCAACTGGTCGGAACCGATCAACAGAGTAAACAACTCGTCGCCCACCAAGCCGCAGCGACGTTGAATCGCCGTCTCTACCAGTTGCCGGTCGAGTCGCTGCCCACCAATCCATCCGAGCTGGAATGGCTGGCCCGGCTCTGGCAACGCGAAAGCCGCCTCCTGCCGCTGGCGCTGTACCTTGACGCTGACGAATCAGGCAATTCAGCGGAACGCTCGGGTGTGTTGAACCGCTTTTTGTCCCGCAGCGATGGCGTGTTTTTTCTTGGCACGCGTGAAATTCTTTCGCTGGTCGGCAGCCCGCCTTTTGCATTGGACATCACCAAACCAACCGCCACCGAACAAAAGGTGGCGTGGACGGCTGCGCTGGGAGCAGATGCTCCCGCCGCCCCGGCGCAACTGGCCGGGCAATTCAATTTCAATCTGGCACGGATTCGCGAACTGGCCCGCGTTGCCAAACTGGAAGCCAAGGACGCGGATCGCCCGCTGACGGAATGCACCTGGGAGGTTTGCCGCGACGGCGAACGTCCCCGCATGGACGCGCTCGCGCAACGGCTGGAACCCAAGGTCGGCTGGGACGATCTGGTGCTGCCGGTGGACGAGCTGAAACGGTTGAAACAAATTGCCGCACAGGTTGCGCATCGCCACCAGGTTTATTGCGACTGGGGATTCGAGCGGAAAATGAACCGCGGCTTTGGCATCAGCGCACTGTTCGCCGGCGACAGCGGCACCGGCAAAACGATGGCCGCCGAAGTCCTCGCAAACGAGCTGCGGTTGAATCTGTACCGGATTGATCTCTCCGCCGTCGTGAACAAATACATCGGCGAGACGGAAAAAAATCTCCGGCGGCTGTTTGATGCGGCGGAGGATGGCGGCGCGATTTTGTTTTTCGACGAAGCCGACGCGCTGTTCGGCAAGCGCAGCGAAGTGAAGGACAGCCACGATCGCTACGCCAACATCGAAATCAATTATCTGCTGCAACGCATCGAGTCGTATCGCGGTCTGGCGATCCTGGCGACGAACATGAAAAGCGCGCTGGACACGGCGTTTTTGCGGCGGCTGCGGTTCATTGTGAATTTTCCCTATCCCGCCTTGGCCGACCGGCGGCGGCTGTGGCAAAAAGTTTTTTTGTAGGCCGACGCCCGGCGGAGCCTGGCGGGTCCGCCGCTCGACGATTTGGATTACGACCGGCTGGCCAGATTGAATCTCGCCGGCGGCCACATTCACAACGCGGCTCTGAACGCGGCGTTTCAAGCCGCCGCCGAAGGTTCAAGGGTGACGATGCGGCTGGTGCTGGAGGCCGTCCGCGCTGAATTTCTGAAACTGGACCGGCCCGTCAACGAAGCGGATTTCCGTTGGCCCGGGCCGGCTGCTGAGTTATCGCACGTCCCGGAAAAAATCGAAGAGCCGGTGATCGCATGAACTTTAACCTGCACATCGAGCGACTGGTGCTGGAGGGTTTGCCCGCGACCGGCGATCAAGCTGGAATCATTCAGCGAGCCGTCGAAGCCGAACTTGCACGCCGCCTTGCGGAAGCTGGTTTACCTCGGCTGACCGGCGGGGCGCTGAAAAATATTTTCGCCGGCCAGATCCAACTGACGGCTCAACCCGGTCCCGCACAGACTGGCAGGCAGATCGCGGGCGCGCTTCATGCGGTGTTGACATCGAAGCCGGTGGCGGCCCGACCATTCGGAAATCAAGGAGGAGCCAGACGATGACCATTCGTAGCACAGTTCTAACGAAAAATTCCGGCGGCCCGCATTTCTCGTCCGCGCCGGGTCACAGCGGTTTTCTTCAGCGAAAATGCGCCTGCGGCGGGGCGGCCGGGGCGAGCGGAGAGTGCGAGCAATGCCAGAAAAAGCGCGCCGGCAGCCTGCAACGGCAGACGCTGGACGGAGTGGGAAGCGGCGCTGGATTCAATTGCACGTTCAGCGGAGTGAACGCAGCTTCGTCCCGGTCCATCGCCATTAACCGTCCGGACGATGGGTTCGAGCAGGAGGCGGATCGCACGGCGGACGCCGTCGTGTCGGACCGCCGGGCGTCAGTTCTTCAATCTGCGCCCGCTTCCTTTTTACAGCGCGATGATGCGCAGACCGGCCCACCGCCGGCCAAGAAAGAGCCGTCGAACGAGGACAAATACCAGGCTGCGCTGAAAAAATTCGGCGAGGCGTTTTTGGAAACTTCTGCCGGCAAGGAACTCAAGGGCAAGGCCGTGGAGCTGGGCAAAGATTTCGTCTCATCCGTCGAAGGCAAGGTGATTGCCGGAACGGCGCTTGGCGGAGCGCTGGCCGCACTCATTGCCGCTAACAAGGAACTGCCGGTGCCGATTCCTGAAATTCCGCTCGATTTCATCGCGCCCGGGTTGAAGGCCAAGTTGGTGTGGGAAGGGCCGGTGCGCAATCCCACCACCGCTTCGTTGACGCTCACGACCAAGGGCGGAGTCAGTGTCGGCGCGAGTTACTCCAAGACTGAAGGATCACCCGGCAAACCCGCCGACGAGCGGGCCGGGCTGACGATCACGATTCCGCTGGGTGGCTCACCGGCCAAACCCAAGTCGGATGCGGACAAGAATGAAAAATATCGCGCCGAAACCGCGCGCCTGGAGGCCGATCAGGACAAGTTCCGCGAAGGCATGAAGCCGGCCGCGCAAAAGGCGGCGGAGAACAAGGAGTATTGGGAAATGTTCTGGCGCATGAAGGCCGGCGAAAAAAAGAAGGACGACCTGATGTTGATGCGCGAAGCGACTCAGGACTCCGCCGGAGCCGGCACCGCGCCGCCGGTGGTTCACGACGTGTTATCGCGCAGCGGCCAGCCGCTCGATGGCGGGACGCGTGAGTTCATGGAATCACGTTTTGGCCGTGACTTCAGTGGCGTGCGCATTCACACCGACGCAAAAGCGGCTGAGTCCGCCCGCGCGGTCAATGCGCGCGGCTACACCGTAGGCAGCGAGATTGTTTTTGCCAGCGGTGAATATCGTCCCAGCACAGCAGCGGGCCGGCGTCTGCTGGCGCACGAGTTAACGCACGTTGTTCAGCAGGGCGGCCAGACGCCGGAGAACGATTGGCTGCCGGTGCGGCCGGCGGCGGAAAACCCGGAGCGTGAGGCAGCGGCCAACGCGGCGCGTGCACATGAACTTGGCTCCCTGCCGGCGACCCACGCAGGCGTGACCGGGGTTCAGCGTGACCTGGCCACGGCACCGCCACCGGATGCCCGGGCGCAGGACGAACTGACACCCGACCAGATTCACACGGCGCTGGCGTTTAACCGGACTCGGTTCACGGCGGAACAAACACGGTTAATCCAGGACATCATCGGCACGGAACCGACCGGCAACTGGACCGAGGGCGACATCCAGGCGGTGGCGCAGATTCAGGAGGAATATCATTTGAAAAAGGACGGGCAGATCGGGGCCGAAACGTTCCGATTCCTTGACCGAGAGCAAGGGCTGGAAGGCGCGTCCCGCAGCGATGCTGAATGTCTGACCTCGTTTTTCGTCCTCGGATTTCCCGCCGCGTTTCAAGACCTCGGCGGCGGCCAGCACCAGCTTCGAGGACACTTCCAGGCGCGCGCGCAGTTTCCAGCGCGCTGCGATTGTGCGGATTTTGAATATCGCCAGTTCATCCACGGTCACTTGAACCTGCGCCGCAGCGGCGTGACACATGACTTGAGCGGCATCTTCACCCAACTGCCCGCCGGACAATTGACCGCCGATTTCCGGGAGGATGGCGACACTTCCGACAATCCCGTTAACTACGGCCACCGCGACCAACCGGCGGACGCCGACCCGGAAGATCATTATCTCAACGACAGCGGGGCGACGGATCAGGCCCGGGGCTGTCGCTATCGGAACGAGGACTTTCCCGGCGCGACGCTGAACACGCAGGCCGGGGACGAATACGACGCCTTGATCGCCTTTCGCGGGGAAATCCAGCGCAAAGGTCGCGCGGTGCGAACACTAAATTGGACGCCGGTCAGTGGAACTTTTCGCGTGCCTTGAAAATTTGATGCCATGAGCGCATTTCCCAATTCACCGCGTTTGCTGAAAGGCGCCATCATCGGTGTTGACCCGCTCAACCCACTGGCCAGCGTGATCGTGTTTCAATACAACCCGGACACGATGACGCGTCGGCTGGAGCCGCGCGCGGTCGGCAGCGAAGGCGACCGCGGCGAAGCGTTTCGTCTGACCGGCGCGCCGAAGGAGACGATCACGTTGAGCGTAGAAATTGACGCGACGGATCAACTCGAACAAGCCAAAGCACCGGCGACGTCCGTCGGGATTTATCCCACGCTCGCCGCACTGGAGATGCTAGTTTATCCGAAAACCGCATCCGTGATCGCGAACGATGTGCTGTCGGCCATAGGCACCATCGAGGTGATTCCCGCGACCGGGCCGATGATCTTGTTCGTGTGGGGACCGCAACGAGTTTTGCCCGTGCGCATCGCGAGTTTCAGCATCACGGAGGAGGCGCATGACACGATGCTCAATCCAATTCGCGCGAAGGTCGAATTGTCGCTCACGGTTTTGAGTTATCAGGATTTGCCGCTGCTCAGTCCGGGCAACGTTCTCTTCCTCGCGCATCACATCGCCAAGGAAGTCATGGCGACGACGAACACGTTCAACAACATCCAAAGCACGGGCGCGCAAGCCTGACTAACTGACTAATTATGCCAACGATGAATTTTCCGCCGACGAGCCGTTACTACAATTTCGACACGGCCACGCTCACGACGCCCGATGGCCGCACGATTATTTATCTTCGGAGACGTTTTGTTCCGCCGCCGGAAAATTTTTCGCTGCTTCAGGAATACGTCGTCTCGGAAGGCGACCGGCTCGACAACATCACCGCGCGGTTCCTGGGCGACCCCGAACAATTCTGGCGCGTCTGCAATGCGAATCGCGCGATGCGTCCGGACGAACTCACCGAGACCATTGGCCGCCGGTTGCGCATCACGCTGCCGGAAGGCATACCAGGAACACCCAATGTTTGATGGCGTCCATCTCACGCTGCTGATCGGTCCGCTGCCGGTGCCGATGCCCGCGCCGTTGCCGCTGGTCGAGGCATTGCAAAGCGTGCAGGTGAACAGCGGACGAGACCGCACGGGATTTCAATTGAAATTTACTCTCAGCAAAACGTCGCTCATTCAGTTGGCGCTGCTGCCTGCGGGATTGCTTGATCCGATGGTCACGCGCGTCGTGGTCATCGTCACGTTCATGGGCGTACCGCAGGTGATTTGCGACGGCGTCGTCACGCGCCACGAAATGTCGCCGAGCAACGAGCCGGGACAGTCCACGCTCACGCTGACCGGCGAAGATTTGAGCGTGCTCATGGACATCGTCGAAATGAAATTGCCGTATCCTGCAATGCCCGATGCCGTGAAGATCGCGCTCATCCTCAGCAAATACGCGATGTTCGGCATCATTCCGATGGTGATTCCGCCGATCATTGACACGGTGAAAATTCCCACTGACGGCTTTGAGACGCAGACCGGGACCGACCTGTCCTACATCAAAGGACTCGCGTCGCGCTGCGGCTACACCTTCTACGTCGAGCCAGGCCCAGCGCCATTGACGAGTATTGCTTACTTCGGGCCGGACATCCGCATTCCGATTCCGCAACCGGCCTTGAGCGTCAACATGGATTGGGCGACGAATGTCGAGTCGCTGAGTTTCAGCCTCGACGGGTTGTCGAAAAAAATCACCGTCATCACGATCCTCGACCCGATCACCAAAAAAATTCCGATTCCGATTCCGCTGCCGAACATTGACATATTCAAACCGCCGCTCGGTTTGCGATTGACGCCGCCCGCGAAAATAAAATTTGCAGATGACATGGCAAACCTGCCGCCTGACGAAGCCGCAAAGAAAGCGTTCGGTTTGTTGCGCGATGGCGCGGACGCGATCAGCGGCAGCGGTTCGTTGAGCGTGCCGCGTTACGGAAGCATTCTGCGGGCGCGCCTGCTCGTCGGCGTGCGCGGCGCGGGAATCTCCTACGACGGCATGTATTACGTCGAGAGCGTGACGCACAATCTCAAGCTCGGCGAATACAAACAAAGTTTCACACTGTCGCGCGATGGGTTGATTTCGCAAACACCGCTCGTGCCTGCCTTGCCATGAACCAAAAATATTACGGCAAGTATCGCGGCACGGTCCTGAATAACGTGGACCCGGAACTGCGCGGACGCCTGATGCTCACCGTGCCGGACGTGCTTGGTGTAATTCCCTCGTCCTGGGCCGAACCGGTCGTGCCGCTGGCTGGACCAACCGGGCCGCCGATGGGCGTGTATTTCGTCCCGCCGATTGGCGCAGGCGTGTGGGTGGAATTCGAGGCGGGCAATCCGGATTATCCAATCTGGGCGGGCTGCCGTTGGGGTGCGACTTCAGACATTCCACCACTCGCGAAGGCGGGCAATCCGGCGGACCCGAACATCGTGATTCAATCGCTGCTGCAACACACGTTCATGATCAGCGACCTGCCGCCGAGTCCGGCCACTGGCGGCATCATTTTGAAAAGCACAACCGGCGCGATGATCGTCGTGAACGACAGCGGCATCTACATTCAAAACGGAAAGGGCGCTTCGATCACGATGATCGGGCCGACGGTGACGGTGAACAACGGAGCATTGACGGTGATATGAAATTACGAATCACAAAACCAAGATCACATTCCATTTTATGCCAGGTTTTTTAGTCCATGTCGGCGCACAAGTGATGTGTTCGCACGGCGGTCAGGCGCAGCCAACCGCGCCGAATCCGCGCGTGACGGTGAGCGACCAGCCCACCGTGTTGATCACCGCGCCGTACGTCGTCGCCGGCTGCACGTTGCCGCCGCCGCCTGCCGCAAACGGCCCGTGCGTTACCGCGCAATGGCTCGTGGGCACGACGCGCGTCATGTCGAACGGCCAGCCGCTCGTTGTGCAAAGCAGCCAGGCGATCTGCGTGCCGACCGGAACGCCGCTGATCATTGCCGTAACCCAAACCCGCGTGAGCGCAATCTGAGACAACCATGAACATTGATTTCCCATTTCATTTCGACAATCGCGGTCGCACGGCCACGACCGACGACGACGATCATATTCGCGACATGATTGAGGAATTTCTTTTCACGAATCCCGGCGAGCGCGTGAATCGCCCAGACTTAGGCAGCGGTTTGTTGCAAATGGTTTTCGCGCCGAACAGTCCTGAGATTGCGTCGGCGCTGCAATTCACCATCCAAGCCGGACTTCAGCGCTGGCTCGGCGATTTGATCGTCGCGCAAAAAGTCGAGGTCACGAGCGAAGATTCAACATTGAGCGTGCTGGTGCAATATGTCGTCAAGCGCACGAACCAGACCCAAACCGCAACGTTCACGCAAACTGCTTAACCCGGAAATATTATGAGCCTGTGCTGCCAGCAAGATGATCGCTGCGACGCGGTGCGCCGGGCGAAAACTTTGAACGGCCTCGATTACGTTGAGGTCGGCAATGATCAATTGACGCTCACCGCTTTTTTTCTCGGCAAGCTTCCGCCGGAATTTGGCGAAGAGAAACCCGGTCTTGAAAAATTTCTCCAGATCAGCGGCGGTCAGCGTGTCACGGACATTCGAATCACACACATAAAACCCGTGGCTGATTCCGATCCGGAAAAGGACGATCAACTCGTCATCACCCTCGACAAATACGGCGACTTTTCGACTTACACGCTCGAGCTGATCGGCGTTGAAAAAATTGACCCACGCTACGATCACGCCGATTTCAATTTCAAAATCAATTGCCCGTCCGATCTCGATTGCGCGCCGGTTTGCAAATGTGAATCGCCAACGCTCACAGAACCTGAGATCAATTATTTGGCGAAAGATTACGCGAGTTTTCGCCAGTTGATTCTCGACCGGCTGGCGCTGCTCGTTCCCGACTGGACGGAGCGCCACGTTCCCGATCTTGGCCTCGCGCTCGTCGAATTGCTCGCTTACACCGGCGATTATCTCAGCTATTTCCAAGACGCCGTTGCGACCGAGGCTTATCTCGACACCGCGCGTGCGCGGATTTCTGTGCGCCGTCACGCGCGATTGGTGGACTACAAATTGCACGAAGGCTGCAATGCCCGCGCCTGGGTTTGCCTTGAGACGGATTCCGATTTCGCGCTCGATCCGGCGGACGCATCGTTCACCACTCCATTGGACGATCAGCAGTTGGCCGGCAAAAACATTTTGAATTGGAACGATGTGAGAAACGTTCCGGCTGGCAGTTATGAGGTTTTTGAAGCCCTGCCGCTGAACGGCGAGACGCAAATCCAGTTTTATGCCGCGCACAGTGAAATCCATTTTTATACCTGGGGCGAAAAGGAATGTTGTCTCGAACGCGGGAGCACTTCCGCCACGCTGGTGGATCGCGCACAGGAAGTGAAACCGCCGACACCGCCATCACCGGATCAACCGGAACTCAAAATCACCGCCGCGCAATCTGCGCGGAAAAATAAATTACAGTTGAAACCCGGTGACGTGCTGATCTTCGAGGAAGCTCTCGGTCCAATCACTGGAAATCCCGCCGACGCCGATCCCGCGCGCCGCCACGCAGTTCGTCTAACACGCGTCACGCCGGGCAAGGACAAACTATACAAGCAACCGATCGTCGAAATTGAATGGTCCGCGGAAGACGCGCTGCCGTTTCCGTTTTGTATTTCCGCCATCGGCGAAGCGCCGGAATGCAAATATCTTGAAAACGTTTCCGTCGCGCGTGGCAACGTGATTCTGGTGGATCACGGCAGAACCACTGGCCCGGAAGATTTGGGCCAGGTGCCGACGCTGCGCACGGAAGCGGTTTGCGAATGTGCGGGTCATCCGGGCGATATTCAAATCATCGCCGGCAAATTTCACCCGACCTTGTCGAAAACACCGCTGACGTTTCGCGAACCTTTACCAGCGGACAATGCGGCAAATTCTCAGTGGACGCCCGCCAGTTCATTGCTGATACAAGATGTGCGCGCCACGTTGCCACAAACTTTTCTTCAGTCACAGCCCGCTGATATTTGGCAAGCACACTACGACTTGATCGAGAGTCAACCAAACGACAAGAACTTCGTCGTTGAAATTGACAATGATGGCGTCGCGCATCTGCGGTTTGGCGACGGTGAACTCGGCTTTCAACCGCCAGCGACCGTGACCTTCAACGCTATTTACCGCATCGGCAACGGCGCGAGCGGCAACATCGGCGCGGAAGCGATTTCCTGCCTCGTCTTGAACAACACATCTATCAGTGGCGCGACGATTACCGTGCGGAATCCACTGCCCGCACAAGGCGGCACAGATGCAGAGCCGATGGCCGCAGCAAAATTGTTTGCGCCGCACGCGTTCCGTGATCCGAAACAAATCCAGCGTGCGATCATCGCGGATGATTACGCGCTCATCGCCGAACGCAACGCGAAGATTCAGCGCGCCGCCGCCGCGCTGGCGTGGACCGGCAGTTGGTACGAAGCCGATGTTGCCATTGATCTGCTGAACAGCGAAAGCGTGGACGCCGCGTTGCTTTGCGAAATCACACGTTATCTTTGCAGGTTCCGCCGGATGGGTCACGACTTGCGCGTGCTGCCGGCGAAATACGTGCCGTTGGATTTGAAACTCGAAGTTTGCGCGCTGCCGGGTTACCTGCGCGCGCACGTGAAGGCGGCGTTGCTCAACGCATTCAGCAACCGCGTTTTGCCCGGCGGCCGGCGCGGATTTTTCCATCCTGACAATCTCACTTTCGGCGAAGGGGTTTTCCTGAGTCGGATCATCGCGGCGGCGCAGGCGGTGGCGGGGGTCGAGTGCGTGAAAGTCGCGCGGTTCCACCGACTGTTTGAATCGTCGAATCAGGAAATTGAAAACGGCGTACTGCCGTTGCGCGTGGATGAGATCGCGCAACTTGACAACGACCCAACTTATCCCGAGCACGGCAAACTTGAAATCCAGGTGAACGGAGGACGATGACATGACGACGAAAACTTGCGGCTGTTCCACGGAAACGTGCGGTTGTTGTGAAGGCATCCAAATCCTGACGCCGCAATCCACGGTCAATCGCCCCGGATTGAGCGCGCTGAATTATCGCGTTGGAACGCACGGGGCATTTTTGGAAACGATGAAAGCGCGGCTCACGACGATGACCGTGGACGCGCCCGGTGCGGACGGGCTGACCCTCGAAACCTTCGCGCCGCTGCGCGAACTCACGACGCGCGACCCGGGCGATTTTTCCATCGCGCTGCTGGACGGCTGGGCGACGGTCGCGGACGTGCTGACGTTTTACCAGGAGCGCGTCGCCAACGAGGGTTTTCTGCGCACAGCCACGGAGCGCCGCTCGATTCTCGAACTCGCGCGGCTAACCGGATACTCGCTGCGGCCCGGCGTGGCGGCGACGGTTTTTCTGGCCTACACGATTGACGAGAATCAGACGACGCCCGCCCAAATCCCCGTCGGCGCGCGTTCGCAAAGCATTCCCGGGCCGGGCGAATCGCCGCAGTCCTTCGAGACGAGCGACCCGCTCGAAGCCCGCGCGGATTGGAACAATTTGCAGGTGCGTCTGACTCAGTCGCAGAACCTCACGCTGGCCAACGCGCTGAAAGTTGGAAAAATCTTCGTCGCTGGAACGAGTGTGAATCTCAAGGCCGGCGACTCGTTGCTCCTCATTTTCGGGGACGATGACAGCCCCGCAGTGTTGCGAACCGTCCACAGAGCCGACGGCCAATTTGAACAGAAGCAAACGCTGGTTCAGTTTCAGCCCGTCGCGCCGACGGTGGTCGCAGGGGCTCCGGTGCTGGCGGACTTTGTGACGGCGGGAAAAAAACTCGTGACCAACGTGACCACGGGGGCGGGTCGGCGGCTCGTCGAAAAAGCCGACGAGATTTTAACACAAACCCATCTGGGCCTGCCCGCCGCGCCGTCCAGTTGGGTTGGAACGATTTTCAACGCGGCGAACGGAACACCGGACGCGCCGATCCAAGCTGCCTTCGTAAATTTTGGCACTCAGCTCGAAAATGTTTTGGGCAATCTGCCGCAACCGCCGCCGGTGGCCGTGACGAATCCATCCCAGTTTGTGACGCCGTTGTTACTCGCACAAAAAGTGCAGGCGACCAGCAGCCTGCAACTCAGCCGCAACTTGGGCGCGGCGTTCAAGTTGAACGCGGATTCCAATCCGCAATTGCTCGTGAAATTCGCGCCGCAACTGAAAAACTTTTTTTACACGGCCTGGGGCAGTGCGAATGTGAACGCCACGCCGCCGTTACTCAAAGGGGTTTTTGTTTTACGGGCCGAAGCGGCGCTGTTCGGAGCCGGCGCACCGAAGCTGCCGACGTACAACGGCAACGTTCCGAAAAAACCAAGTGAGTGGGAGGAGTGGCCGCTGGATGGAAACGAACGCACGGATGCTCTTTTTCTCGATCAGGCGTACGACGCAATGCAGCCGGACAGCTACGTGGTCATCGAGCAGAGTTTTGGCAGCGCGTCGGTGCGCTCGGTCAAACGTGTCAGCGCCGCGCAGACGGCGCAGCGCACGGCTTACGGCATCAGCGGCAAGACGACGCGCTTGAGCTTCGCCGACAACTGGCGCGCGGAGGCTTTTGATTTTTCCTCGCTGCGCCCGGTGCTCGTGCGCGGCCAGAGCGAACCGCTCACGCTCGTGGAAGCGCCGATTGACTCGGACGTGTCCGGCCAGGAAATCGCGCTCGACGGACTTTACGATTCGCTGACTTCCGGCCGCTGGGTGATCGTGTCCGGCGAGCGCGCGGATATTCCGGGCGTGACCGGCGTGAAGTCCAGCGAACTGCTGATGATCACCAGCCTCCGCCAGGATTTTGACGCGGCCCGGCCGGGCGACCAGACGCATACCACGCTCCGGCTCGCCACGCCCACGGCCTTCGCCTACAAGCGCGACACCGTGACGATTTACGGCAACGTCGTCAAAGCCACGCACGGCGAGACGCGCAACGAGACGCTTGGCAACGGCAACGGCGCGCAATCGTTGCCATCCTTCACGCTCAAACAGCCGCCGCTGACGTTCGTGCCCGCGCCGAATCCGGCGGGCGTGGACAGCACGCTGGAAGTTTTCGTCAACAGCGTGCAATGGCACGAGGCCGACACGCTCGCGGGACTCGGCCCAAAGAATCGCAACTTCGTCACCAAGACCGACGACGCCGGCAAGACGACGGTGATTTTTGGAAACGGCGAGCAAGGCGCGCGGCTGCCGACGGGCCTGTCGAATGTGACTTCCATTTATCGCAACGGCATGGGCAAGCCCGGCAACGTGAAGGCCGAGCAAATCAGTTTGTTGCAATCGCGTCCGCTCGGCGTGAAAGCCGTCATCAATCCGCTCTCCGCTTCCGGTGGCGCGGACAAGGAAAATCGCGATCAAGCCCGTGAGAACGCGCCGCTCGCGGTGATGTCGCTGGATCGCCTCGTGTCGGTGCCGGATTACGCGGACTTCACCCGGACGTTCGCGGGCATTGGCAAGGCAGCCGCGCGAAAACTGAGCGACTCCAAGCGGCAGTTGATTCACCTTACGATCGCCGGCACGGACGACATCCCGATTGATCCGAATTCCGATCTTTACAAAAACCTGGTGACGACGCTCCGCAAGTTCGGCCATCCGGATTTGCCGGTGCAGATTCAACTGCGCGAACTCATCGTGCTCGTGTTGAGTGCCAAAGTACGATTACTGCCTGATTATCAATGGGAGCCGGTGGCGACGGAAATCCGCACGACGCTGCTGGATGATTTTGGTTTTCAGAAACGTGCGCTCGGCCAGCCGCCGCTGCTGTCGGAAATCATCTGCGCAATTCAAAACACCGAAGGCGTCGAGTACGTGGATGTGGACGCCTTCGGCGGCGTGCCTGAAAAACAAACGCAACAGGGCGGCACGCGGCCATTGCTCACGCTGGAACAAATCGCAGGGGCGGTGCAACAGATCGTCAATCCACGGGCGGCTTTGATCCTGAGAAAGAATGCGAAGCGGGCGGAATCCCTTTCGACTTCGCGCGTGGATGTGAATCTCGCGGATTTCGAAAACGGCGCGTTGCGGCCCGCGCAACTCGCGCTGTTCACCGACGCCGTGCCGGACACACTGATCCTGAACCAAATCAAATGAATTCGTTCACATGAAAACGACCCTGCCAGACCCGCGAATTGACCGGCTATACAAATTGCTGCCCGCCGTCTATCGGATGCGCGACGCGGAGCAGAAGTATCCACTGCAGGCCTTGCTGCGCGTGCTGGCCGAACAGGTGAATGTGGTTGAAGACGACGTTCAGCAACTTTACGAAGATTGGTTCATCGAAACCGCTGAAGATTGGGTGGTGCCGTACATCGCGGATTTGATCGGCTATCGTCCCGTGTCGGACGCGGGCCAGGCGAGCGACGATGCGACTGCCGAGGGTCGCGCGTTGAACCGGATTTTGATTCCGCGCCGCGAGGTCGCGAACACGATTGCGTATCGCCGACGCAAAGGAACTTTGGCCTTGCTCGAATTGCTTGCGAACGACGTCGCTGGCTGGCCGGCGCACGCGGTGGAATTTTTCAAGCGGCTCGGCTGGAATCAGAACCTCAATCATCTTCATCAGTGCCGTGCGCGAACGGTGGACGTGCGACACGTTGAAGATTTGGATTTGCTCAACGGCCCGTTCGATCCACTCGCGCACTCGGTGGACGCGCGGCGGATCAACTCACACCGCACCGTCGGCCGTTACAACATTCCGTCGGTCGGAGTCTTCGTGTGGCGGCTCAAGGCGTATTCGGTCACACGCTCGCGGCCGCATTGCGCGGAGAATGTGCATCCGAATTGTTACACCTTCAGCGTGCTCGGCCAGGACGCACCGCTGTTTGAAAAGCAGAAAGCAGAAGGCGGAAAAGCCGAAACTGGGTTCCCCGCAAAAATCCGGCGGCGGGCGTTTGCGAAACATCTGGAACTTTTTTACGGCGCGGAAAAAAGTTTTGCCATCTGGGCCGAGGGCTGGGCGGGTTTTGATCCGAAGCAACCCGTGCCCGTTGAAGCGATCATTCCCGCTGATTTGTCTGACTGGCAGTACGCTCCGCCACTCAAGCACATCGCGGTGGATCCCGTACTCGGGCGCTTCACGTTTCCACTGGATCAGGATCAGTTGCCCAAAAAAGGCGTGCGCGTCTCGTATCATTACGGCTTCAGCGCGGATCTCGGCGGTGGCGAATACACCCGGCCGATTTTGAATCCTTCGCCGCGCGATGTGGCCAGGCCCGATCCACAAAGGTCGGCCGCGACAATTCTTCAAACCGTCGCGCCGAAATGTTATCGCGTGGGCGAAGGACAAGAGTTGCGTCATCTGCGCGACGCCCTTGACCATTGGCGCGAGGAAAAACCGCTGGATGCCGTCATTGAAATCACGGACAGCGGCGTGTATGTCGAGCCAGTCAACCTCTGGTTGCACGCGGATCAGACGTTGCAGTTGCGCGCGGCGAACGGGGCGCGGCCGGTCATTCGCATGTTAGACTGGCAGACGGATTTGCCCGACGCGCTGACAGTGACGTTGTGCCGCGGCAGCCGGTTCACGCTGGATGGAATTTTGCTCACCGGCCGAGGCGCGCATTTCCACGGGCCGCAGTGCGACAAGCCGGAAGCGCCGCGCGATCCGATTTGCGGCGCGGAAGTCGTGATCCGC
>JANYDP010000518.1 GCA_025363535.1 Verrucomicrobiota bacterium
GAGGATGTCTGCGACCGCGTGGTGATTTATTACGGCGGAAAAATTCAGCAGGCGGGCACGTTGCAGGAATTGCTCGCCAAACCGGACACGCTGCGCATCACCACGCCCGTGCTGCCGCGCGAAACTTTGGAGCGCGTGTTGGAACTCATCCGCAAGGACATTGCCACCGGCGAAGTGCGGGTGGAAAATCCGACGCAGAATCTCGAAAGCTATTTCCTCGACGTCGTGGCGAAAGCGCGGGCGGCCAACGAAACCAGCGGCGCGCAATCCGGAGCACGGGTGGCGGAGTATCTGCGCGCGGGGGCCGGGGAGAAGCCGGCCACGGAAAAAATTCTGGAGAAGCTTTCGTTGCCGCAGGCGGCACCGGTTGCACCAAAGCCGGAAGTTTCAGCCGCATCTTCGATGAACGAAACCAAACTCGCGGCGTTGGCCAGACCGGCCGAACCCGTGGCATCGCCAGCCAAACCTGCCGTCGCACCAGCCAAGCCGGACGATTTGAAACAGGCGGATGAAAAACTCTCCGCGCTCCTCGGCAAAAAAAAGTAGGAGCCGACGTGAGCAGGCTCTAATTTTCCACCACCGATAATGATCGCTAAAAATAATTTGAGACTCCTTACGTCGTCTCCTACGAAAGCAAATTGATGCAACGACTCTTCGCCATCGCCCTGCTGACCTGGAAGGCCGCGTTTCGTTTCCGGCTCTTCTTGGTCATCGCCGTGTTGCTGCTCACGTCGGTGGTCGCGTTGCCAATCCTGATCAAGGACGACGGCACCGCGCGCGGATTCACGCAGATTTTGCTGACCTACACCTTGAGCGTCATCACCGCGCTACTGGGACTGTCCACGCTCTGGCTTTCGTGCGGCACGCTGGCGCGCGACATCGAGGAATGTCAGATGCAGATGGTGGCGGTGAAACCCATCGCGCGCTGGCAGATCTGGCTGGGCAAATGGTTCGGCATCCTCTCACTCAACGCCGCTCTGCTAATCCTGTCCGGCGGCAGCGTCTATGGCCTGCTGCAATGGCGCGCCACAAAACTGCCGGAGGCCGAGCAAAGAATTTTGCGGAGCGAAGTGCTGGTCGCGCGCGGCGGGGCGAAGGAAAAAAACGCGACGGAGGACATTCAAAGTGACGCGGAGAAAATCTTGCAGGAGCGGTTGCGGCAGAATCCCGTCAGCCGCGCCGACCTCCCCGAGGTGCGCAAACAAATTATCGAGCAGGTCAAGGCCGCGTATCAGGTCGTGCAGCCCGGCTATCAGCGCGAGTGGAAAATTGACCTCGGGCTGGCCGCCAAATCGGTGCGCGACGAACCGCTGCGGTTGCGGGTGAAGTTCAACGCGGCGCAGAAAAGCCGGTCGGGGACTTTCATCGGCGTGTGGCGCGTGGGGGTCGAGCAAAAAACCCGGCTCTGGCAGAGCGAACCCATGAGCCTGGCCCCGGACACGTTTCACGAATTTGAAATCGCCCCGAATCTGCTGGATGAAAACGGCAGGCTGACGATCACGTTCCTCAATCTCCCGGAAAACAACACCGCCCTGCTCTTCCCGCTCGACGAGGGCATGGAGGTGTTGTACCGCCAGGGCGGCTTCGGACTGAACTTCGCGCACGGCCTCGGCATCATTTTGTGCTGGATGGCGCTGCTCTCAGCCATCGGCCTGGCGGCGGCGAGTTTCCTGTCGTTCCCCGTCGCGGCGTTTTTCTCGATGGGCATTTTGACGATGGCGTTTTCCACCACCACCCTCAGCAACGTGGTCGAGCAGGGCACGATCATGAGCCGCGACGCGGAATCCGGCGCCATCGGCTCGTCCGCGTTGGACGCGGTCATCGTGCCGTTTTTCCGCGTGGCGCTGGAGGTCATCAACCTCGCGCGCAATTTTTCACCGATTGATTCCCTGAGTTCCGGGCGGAACATCACCTGGACGGAACTGGGGCTGGCGTTCAGTCAGATCGTGCTGTTGCTCGGGGGAATTTTTGCGGTTGTGGGTATTTTTGGTTTTAGCCGCCGTGAACTGGCGACCGCACAAGGAACGCAATGAATCGCCGCGCCAAAAAATTTCTTCTCGCCGCGCTGGCGGTCACGCTGCTGTTCGGCGTTTCGCGCGTGCAGAATTCCCTGAACCGCGACCGCGACCGGCTCGGCCTGACGCACGCGCAGGCGCTCGACAACGCCCCGCCGGTGCTGGCCTTCACGACCGTCGCCCTCGGCGGTTTTCGCGGGCTGATCTCCAATCTGCTCTGGATCCGCGCGAACGAACTACAGGAGGACGACAAGTATTTCGAGATGATGCAGCTCGCCGACTGGATCACGAAACTCGAGCCGCATTTTCCGCAGGTGTGGGTGTTCCAGGCTTGGAACATGGCCTACAATATTTCGGTCAAGTTCAAGGATTTCACCGACCGCTGGCGCTGGTTGCAGAGCGGCATTGAACTGCTGCGCGACGAGGGTTTGAAATACAATCCGAACGACCCGCTGATCCACCAGCAACTCTCGTGGTTTTTCCAGCACAAGCTCGGCGCGAACCTCGACGACGCCAACATGTATTACAAGCAGCAGTGGGCGAATCAAATGGCTGAAGTGTTCGGCAAGATGAAGGAAGCGAACCTGGACGAATTGATCAATCCGCAGACTGACGATCAAAAAAAGCGCGCCGCGATATTGCACGACAAATTTAAAATGGATCCCCGGCTGATGAAGGAAGTGGACACGCGCTATGGCCCGTTTGAATGGCGGCTCCCCGAGGCGCATTCCATCTACTGGGCCATCGCCGGACTGGAAGCGGCCAAAGCCAATCCCGGCAAGGTCAACAAGGACGATCTGATGCAATTGCGCCGCTCGATTTATCAACCCATGCTGTTAAGCTTCCAGCGCGGGCGGCTGGAGGTGAACAACATTGACAAGACTTTCGACTTCGGCCCGAACCTCGACATCATCCCGAACGTCAACAAGTCGTACGAAGATCAGATGGCGGAAGCGCCCGGCGACAAGGACAAGATGGTGAGCGGCCACCGGAATTTTCTGCGGCAGGCGATTTATTCGCTGTATGTCTATAACCGCATGGGCGAAGCCGCCCGGTGGTTCAAATATCTCGGTGAAAAATACCCCGACAAACCGATCTTGGATGAGGATCCGTTTTCCTACCCCCGCACCGTGACGCTTGACCGCTACGTGCTCTCGAACATCCAGGTGGACATCACCGAAACTTCCCGCGACCGCGTGAAAGCTGCCATTGAAGGCATTCAGCGCCGTGCCTACATTGCCCTCACGCTGGATCAAGACGACCAATACGCCGGCTTCAGCCTGCTGGCCCAAAAAATCTGGGCGACGTATGACGAAAAAATTCCACAGGATCGCAAGCCCGCCATCGGCCTGCCGCCGATGACCGACATCAAACGGGAAATTCTCAACCAGTTGCTCAACACCGAAGGCAACATGCCGCCCGAAGCCCGCGCCGTCCTGCGCACCAAGTTGAACCTGAAGGCGGAAGTTCCCCCGACCAACGCCGTGCCGGAAACCGTTGTCGCTCCAAAGTGAGCTTGCAGCAAGTGACATGAGGAGTCTCCTTTCAAAACAGCACAGCGGCTTTCGGCAGAAAGCGGGTTGATTCACATCAGAAAAATGCGGCGCTCTGCCGAAACGCCGCTACGGCAGTTGATGAAAACTCCGCCGCCCATTCTTGAAATTTCCAACCTGCGCATCCAGCGCGACCGCACCGCCATCCTCAATGACCTTTCCTGGCGTGTGGAACGCGGACAACATTGGGTCATGCTCGGCGCGAACGGCTCCGGCAAAACCTCCCTCCTCAGCGCGTTGACCGGTTATCTCATGCCCACCAGCGGGGAAATCAATTTGCTCGGCCAGCGCTACGGCGAATTCGACTGGCGCGAACTCCGCAAGCATGTTGGTCTCGTCAGTTCGTCTGTCCGGCAGAGGATGGCCGACACGGAACCGGCCCTGGACAGCATCGTCAGCGGCAAATACGCGATGATCGATTTCTGGGGCCGCCCCTCGCGGCGCGAGGTGGTCGCGGCGAAAAAAATTCTCCGGCAGATCGAGTGCGCGCACCTTGCCGCGCGGCCGTGGGGCGTACTCTCCCAGGGCGAACGCCAGCGCATCCTGATCGGCCGCGCGCTCATGGCCCGGCCACGGCTGCTGATTCTCGACGAACCCTGTGCCGGACTCGACCCCGCCGCGCGCGAACATTTCCTCCAATTCCTCCAACGCCTCGGCTCGCAAAAAAATTCTCCGACGCTGGTGCTGGTGACGCATCATGTGGAGGAAATCATGCCGGTCTTCTCGCACCTGCTGGTTTTGAAGAACGGACGGGTGCTGGCCTCCGGGGAAAAATCAGGAGCGCTCAGTTCCAAAAATCTTTCCGCCGCGTTTGGCGCGCGGATGCATTTGCGGCGGACGGGAAACCGGTACGGACTGAAAGCCGGAGGACAATCTCGTACGCTGATGTGAATTGAATTTCAAACCTTCGCCACTTGTTCACCCCATCCAAACAACCGTTTGTTTTTGATGACTTGAAAGATTGGCGGAGGCACCAGTTTTTCCAGGGCATCATCACCGGCAGCAATTTTTTCCAGCACGATGCTGGAGTAAATGCCGAGATATTCCGCGTTGTAGTCAGGGATGCTTTCCACGAAATGATTCTCCACCAGATGCGCGTAGAGATGCCGCAGATGCGGGGCGACCTCCAAATTTTCCACCGTGACAAGCTGGCCAGTTTTCTTGTCCAGCGACGGATACACGTAGAGTTTCGCGCCGTTTTTGAACAGGTGGCCGAGGGATTCCAGCAGGCCGCCGGGCAGGTCGGTGTAAAATTTTTCGTCGAGCACATCACGCAACCGCACCAGGCCGATGGGCAGGCCGATGGGCTTCTGCGTGTGCTTGGAAAGGTAGATCAGCAGTTTGTGGAAGCGCAGGAAGTTGGAGATGAGGACTGGCTTGCCCAGTGCGCTCAGGGTGTCCACACGATCCAGGAAATCACCGTGGTCAATCGCGTCGCCGATCTGTAGCTGGCGCAAGGTCATTTCAAACATCACGACCGGCGCTTCGCCTTTCAGCGATTCCTGCTTGAGGAATTGTTCCTGCGCACGTTCGAGCATGTCGAGCATCGGATTGGTGAGCGGCCGGAAACTGCCGCGCTGGACGAGCACGGGCTTTTTGTAAAGCAGTTCGCTGGGGATGACCGCCTCGCCGTTGGCGGTGAACATGGTCGCATCGGTCAGGCCTTTCTCGACAAGTTGCAACGCCATGAGCCGGTTGTCCACGCCGGCAAAGGCGGGACCTGAAAATTTGATCATGTCCACCTCGAACCGTGCGGGCGAGAGGTTGTCCTGCAACGCCGCGATGATCTGGGTCGGGGCACTGTTCAGGTAAAAGGCGCTGTGAATGAGGTTCACGCCGATGATGCCAAGGGCTTCCTGCTCGCGGACGTTTTCGCCGTCCAGCAGTTTGACGTGGATGATGATTTCCGACGGGCGTTCGTGCGGATTGGATTGAAAGCGCACCCCCAGCCAGCCCTGGCCGTCTTCCTTGCGCGTGTAGCTGCGCGTGGCCACCGTGTCGGCGAAAACAAAAAACGTGCTCTTGTCGCCACGCGTCTTGTCGAGTTGGGCGATCACCAGTTTGTACTCGTAGTCGAGCATCGCCTGCAAGCGCTGGCGGCTGACGTAGCGATCGGCCGCACCGTAGATCGCATCGCTCACCGACATGTCGTAGGCGGAAATGGTTTTGGCCACCGTGCCCGCCGCGCCGCCGACCTGAAAAAACCACCGCGCGACCTCCTGGCCCGCGCCGATTTCGGCGAACGCGCCATACTTCGCCGGATCGAGATTGATCTGAAGCGCCTTTTGAAACGTGTCTTTCTTTTCGTTGGACATAATTTGTTATCGGCTCAAGCCGGGGAAGATTAAGACGCTTGTGCCCGGGGCGCAACCGTGCGTTGGCGTTTCAACTTTTGTCCCGCCACCGCGCCAGCCGGAGCGCATTGCCGATCACGATCAAGTCCGAGAAACCCATCGCCGCCGCGCACAGAATCGGACTCATGAAACCCAGCGCGGCCAGCGGAATACCCAGCGCATTGTAAAAAAACGCCCAGAACAAATTCTGTTTGATCGTCCGCAGCGTCGCCCGCGCCAGCCCCAGACATTCCGGCACGGCCTCAATTTCCGACCTGAGCAAAATGATGTCCGCCGCCGCGCGCGCCACGTCGCTGGCGCGGCTCACGGCAATGCCCAGGTCCGCCTGCTCCAGCGCCGGCGCGTCGTTGATGCCATCGCCGACGAAGGCCACGCGTTCGCCCCGCGCTGGAAGTTTTTTCACGAACTCGGACTTCTGTTCCGGGCGAACTTCGGCGAATACATTTTCCGCCGGGATGCCCACCTGTCTTGCGATGGCGGTGGCGGTCAGTGGGTTGTCGCCGGTGAGCATGAAGATTTTCAACCCCTGCCGATGTAGCTGTGCGCTGACTTGGGCCACGCCGGATTTGACCGTGTCCTTGACGGCGAACAAGGCAAGCAAGTTTTTTTCAATTGCCAGCCCCACCAGCGTCGCACCCTGGCCGGACCATTCGGAAATGAATTTGTCTCCGACCGAAAGCTCCACACCTGTTTCTGCCAGCCACCGCAACGAGCCGAGACGCGCTTTCCCCGTTGGGTGTTGAATGTTCCCCTCGACGCCGGCGCCGCTGATTTCCTGCCAGTCAGTCACGGTCATTTCCTCATTTGAAAGTTTGGCAATCGCCTGGCTGATGGGATGCGTCGAGTGACGCGCGAGCGCGCCGGCCAGCACGGACGGAGCGCCGGTCTCCGACCCGGCTCGAAGAGTGACCGCCTCGAAACGCGCCGGGTCGGAGACCGGCGCTCCGATGGCTGCGACCTCCGGCTTGCCCACAGTCAGCGTTCCGGTTTTGTCAAAAATAACCGCCGTGACTTCGCCGGCTTTTTCCAGCGCCACGCCGTCGCGTATCAAAATCCCCCGCCGCGCGGCCGCGTTGGCTGCCGCCATGATGGCTGCCGGCGTGGCCAGGCCCATCGCGCACGGACACGCGATGATCAACACGGACGCGGCGATGATGCAAGCGGCCGCCAGCGGACTGTCTGGAACGGGCGCAGGCCACGGCAAGAATTGGGCGAACCACGCATGAACCTGATGGGCCGATTCCGGCAGCAGTCCCCACCCGAGCGCGGCAAGCATCGCGATGCCGACAACCACAGGCACGAAGACATTGCTGACGCGGTCGCCGATGCGCTGGATGTTGGCACGGCTCGTCTGCGCGCGTTGCACGGCGGCGATGATGTGGGCAAGCGCGGTGGCCTCGCCCGTGGCGGTGACGCGCATGACGAGGCGTCCGTTGAGATTCACCGTGCCGGCAAAGAGTTTGCTCGCGGCGGATTTGTCCATCGGCACGGATTCGCCGGTGAGCAAGGCTTCGTCCACGGCGGACTGACCTTCGACAACTTCGCCGTCCGTGGGAACATGATCGCCGGGCCGTAAGGCAACGAGATCGCCGGTTTGCAGCTCAGCGACGGGAACTTCATCTTCGATTGCCGATTGGGGGAAATTTGCGGTGCGCAGATCAAACGAAACTTTTTCCGGCTTCCGATTTTTGACTTGTGGCTGCTGAATCCTCCGTGCCGTTTGCGGTGCGAGGTTGAGCAACTCGCGCAGGGCGCTGGAGGCGCGACGGCTGACGCGGGCCTCGAGCCAGTGACCCAGGCTGACCAGGGTGATGATCGAAGCGGACTCCATGAAAAAAAGATGCCCGCCCTGACCGCTGAACAAACTCCAGGCGCTGAAAACAAACGCCGTGGTCGAACCCAGCGTGACGAGCGTGTCCATGTTCGACTGACCGACTTTCAACTGATTCCACGCGCCGCGATAGAACTGCGCGCCGGCAAAAACCTGAACGGCACTGGCGAGGGCAAAGGAAAACCAGTGAAACCACGGCGTCATGGCAAGATGGAAAACCCATTCGCCGAGCATCAGCGGCAACGTGCCAAGGACACCCATCGCGAGCGTGAATTGCCAGCCGGAGAAAACCGGGGGGGGCTGGTCTGGTTGTTCGCCGCTGATGAGACGGGCACCGTAGCCGGCCTTTTTGACGGCGGCGATCACGGCGGAAACATCCGGGGCGGCCGACGGCGACCAGCGGAGAGCGGCGCGCTGGGTTTCCAAAGTCACCGTGGTGCTTTGAATGCCCGGCACGCTTTGGATGGCTTCCGTGACGTGGCGCGCGCAGTTGTTGCAGGTCATGCCGCTGACGGAGAGTTCGGTCGTGGCGGCGGAGGGTTTAAGGTTGAGATGGTCGGGCATAGCCAGCATGACCTCCAAATTGTAGGGCAAATTAGCGCGCCGTCGAGCCGGACGCGGGCGCAAAAAAAGCCCGCGCGGAATTTCCACGCGGGCCGGATTGAATGGCCGAACCGGTTTAGTTGCGGCGGCGGAAGAGCAGGAGGGTTGAAGCCACGCCTTGATTTTGTTCTTGCGGAAAAAGGGAGTCGAACCTTGCGGCTCGACTCCCCGTGACTCGGATCGGGATTCATTCCCGACCGCTTTGTTCAAAGCTTACGGACTGGTGACGCGGTAGAACCGTTGCGGGCGATTTGTCGCCGAAGCGTCAATGAACTGATACTGCCCGGCGACGCCTTCCGTGGGATGGCCGAGATTTTGCCACGCGGTCGGAGTGAGGTTGGTTGTGCCCCACACCGTGAAGCTCGCGCTCGCACCGGGCGTGTTGGTGAAGGTGAATTGCATGCCCGCGTTGACGCCGCCGGCAGCAAAGCTGGCTCCGCGCAACACCGGCGGTGTCACGAGCGACGGATTGGTGGCGGAGAAGGTCAGGTTGTCAATCGCCACGTCCTGGGCGGTGCCCAAGGTCTGCGCCTGCCAGGTGAGCCAGAGCGCGGTGCCAGACGGCCAGTTGCTGATGGTCAGGCTGGTGACGGAGAGGCTGACTTGATTGCTGCTTTGTGTGCCGTCATTGATGGTCGTGGTGGGCGAAGTCGCAAAGACCACGTCCAGAGACGGCACGTAATAAATGCCGTTCGTGCTGTCCCAGTCGGCCGGTTGAAACGCCGTATTGGTGTCGGTGATGAAGTAACCAAACTTCAGCGGCTGCTGGTTGGGGTTGTTGCGCCAGAGTTCGCCCGTGTAGCTAAGGGTGATGGTATTGTAGGTGTTCGGGCTGTTGTTGATGAACGCCGCACCCATGGCCGTGGTGCCAGTCTTGGTGGTGGCCACCAGACCAAGCGCGCGGTTGGTCACGCCAGAGAGTGACGCTCCATCGGCGTAGTAGTTGCCGCCGTTATCTACGAGTGCGCCCTGGCTTTGATCCCCTCGTCCGGCGGCGAACACCAAGGCAGTCTGCGCCCAGCCATACCAACCGTTCAGGCTTTTGCTCAGACCCAGACCGCCAATTGAACCATTGGCGATGACGGGGTAGCCAAGGTCCACGGGGTTATCAATGGAATAGGTGACATCCTCGGCTATGCCAGTGGCGATGGTGGCTGGACTACCGTTGGTCAGCATCGCGGCGATATTGGTCATCGAAATGGCCAGATGCAGCGGGTTCGCTCCTTCAGCACTGCCGAGGCCGGGAATAGGCAGTGTGTTGAAGTTCTGCGTATAGACTTGGCCGGCGTTCGTGTAGGAGATAAACGTATGCGCAGGAGCGACACTCAGGGTCAATACCACCGGCGCGCTGGTGATGGAACCACCGGGCGTGGTGACTACGATGACATAATTTGTAGCATCCAAGGCGCTGGCACCGGTGATTTGAAGCGTCGCCGTGGAAGTGCCGGAGTAGTCACCGGCATCAGTCAAAGGCTTGAGTCCATTCGGTGTAGCCGCTGCTTTGTTGGTGGAGGTGTACCATTTGTAGGTCAGCAGTTGGCCAAATGCGGAGACTGTATCGGAGATATTGCGACCAAAGAAAGTGGTCATGTCCAGCGGAGGTTGAATGAACACCGGCGGTGCAAACGGAGTGTAGAAGTTCGCTACCTTGTTGCTCACCGTGCCGGCGACGTTGGTGACGACCAGTGAATAGACCCCGGCGTCATTGGTGTTCGCCTGGATGATGGATAGAATGCCCGACGCGGTGCCGCTTAGAGAAGAGCCATTGCCGGTGGGACCGTCGGCCAACAAATTAGTGCCGTTAAAATACCATTGATACCCGCCCTTGGGATCCGTGCCACCGGTGAAACCAACCGTGATGCCTTTGCTATTGCCGACAAAGTTGGTAATGTTTTGCACCGCACTGAATACGGGTAGAGTCGGAGCCGCCGAGACGGTCAAAGTTGCGATGGAGCTAGTGACTGCGCCGTAGTCATTGGTGACAATGCATTGAAAGGTATTGTTGTTGTCCAACAAGGCGACGGAATTCTGGTTGAGAGTGGCGCTGACTTGACCGGCGAGGGTGGCGCCATTGCGCAGCCATTGATAGCTCAACGTGTAAGGCGAGGTGGCGCCGACGTTGAAACTGACATTGTCACCGACCACAGCCGACCAATTAGCCGGCTGGCTGGCAATCTGAGGACGGAGGTCGGGAGTGAACGAGACGGCCTTGTACACAATGTTCGTCAACTGCGCCGTGCCGGTGCCCGGCGGTTTCACCACGGTGCGGAGAATATTTGTGGTCGCCACGAGATTGATGCCGCTGGTGATGGTGTTCGTGTCATCAATGCGAATCACGCGGTTGCCGTAGTAGGCGTTGTTCACACCGCTGTCCGCCGTCGTGGCATACACCACGGGATAGGAACCGCTCCAATCCACCGCCACGCTGAAGCAACCAATCGGCACGTTCGTGTTGCCGGGATTGAGCATGATGCCGGAAGTGAAGTTCGTATATCCAGGAATGATCAAGTGGTAGGCCATGCTCCAGGTGAGTCCGGTCTTGATATACTTGGAGACGCCGCCCTTGGTGCTGATGGTATTGTCCACCATATAAGCAACGGTGCCTTGCGGATTGATGTCGAAGCCAATGACGCTGTTATGGCCGATGTTGGCGGGAATTTCCAGATGCAAGAACGAGGCAGCGCTAGGATAAGGCACCGGGTTGTTGAAGAAGTCCACGAATGAATAGACACCGGCCGGGTAGAAATTGACGGCCTCGCTATTCTTGACGCTGGCGTAGAGCGTGTTGTTGATGACCTTCGAGCAGGAAGTCAGCGCGATGTTTTGAAACTGCACCGGGCCGCCGTTGATCGTGCTGAAGTAGAGGCTGCCGTAACCATTGCCGCAGCCCCAGAAGTTACCCAGACCATCGGTGGCCACACCGCGCGGATTCGTCTTGCCGGTGGCGACACCATACCAGCCGCCGCCGCGATAAGGATTGGAGTAGTTCGTGAAGGCGTCCACTGTGCCGATGCCACGATCATAGCTCAAGTTAGACGGGGCCGTCTGCCCGCCAGTAGTTTGGGAAAGGATGTCGCCTTGATAGCCGGAGAAGGCGAGTAAGCTCTTGTCGCCCGACAAGGAGAGGCAGCCTTCGGTGCCCGCGTTGCCGTTAATCAGCATGGCTGTGGGACCATTGGTGGGAATCGCCACTTGAACCGAAGGGTTCGTCTGGTTGATCGCGTTCGGGTCAAACTGGTCTATGAAGATTTGTGTCTGACGGCTGCCAAATATATCGGACGCCGTGTAGTTGGTAATGCCGGTAATAGCGCCTAAAGGTTGGCAGCGATTGGTGCCGCCGTCACCGAGTTGCAGGACGGCGAGGTTGCCGGGCGCGAAAACCGTGCTGGCCGCCTGAAGGTTGCGGCCCAACATGGCCGCCACGCCAACCGCCAAGATCAGCTTCGCGGTTTGATTACTAATGGGGAGTGTTCGTTTCATAAGGTTGCTACAATGCGATATTCGTCGTTTAGTCTTTTCTAGACGGGCACAGCATGAGCGGAAGTTGTTACGAACGAAGGTCGGAAGCGTGACAAAAGCGTGACGATCCATCCCACGACCACACACAAATCGGCCAGACCGGAAATTGCCGTAACCATATTGTAACCTGGCCGACGTGAAACCGTCACGGGGAGGAGTCAACTTAGGCGGGCAATAGTTGTTAACGAACCGACAAACCATTTATGAAAATGAAACCAAACCCGCCCGCGAAAAAAGAATTCGGCTTCACCTTGATCGAGTTGCTGGTGGTCATCGCCATCATCGCCATCCTGGCCGCCATGTTGTTGCCGGCACTGGCCAAGGCGCGCGCCAAGGCGCAACAGGCCGTCTGCCTCGGCAACTTGAAACAATGGGGGCTCGCGGAAACCATTTACGTGGACGAAAACAACCAGCGCCTGCCGATGACAAAGATCCCGAACGGCACGCCGGGCTTTACTTCCCCGGAAGATGAACCGACCTGGCTTAGTCTGACTTCGGTCGAATTCATCAACAATGCCACTGGCTCCAATAACGGACGCGATGCCTGGTTCAACGCCCTGCCGCCGTACATCAAATCCCCGCCGCTCTGGACCTACGCCATCGGCGGACTCTCGGCCTACAAGCTGTTTGAGGAAGGCAAGACCATTTTTCATTGTCCCACCGCCCGGTCACAGGGAAAAGACCCCTCCATGCTCGCCAACAATGACCGCGTCCTTTTCGAATACGGCATGAACTCCAAAGGCATGTGGGAAAAGAACGGCACCGTGCAGGTGTTGCCCATGAAAACCTCCATCATCTTGCACCCCTCTTCCTTCGTGATGTTCTCCGACAACCGCGTTCGCACGGACGACGCGCCGCCGTATGTTGCCGACCCGAGCAAGCTCGGCAGTCCGCAGAATTACACCAGCCGCTTTTCCCAACGCCACAACAAGGGCGGCAACATCACCTTCAGCGACGGCCACGCTGCGCACTTCAAATACGACTACGTCTGCGTCAACAACAACGGCAAGCCCTCCGACCCCGCCCGCACGGACATCAACTGGTCGCATGACGGAACGTCCGTTGACGGCCTGCCCGCACAATAATTTTCCGCACAAATAATTTATGAAAACCAACCTGCGCACAGCCGCTTTGACGGCGCTGTTCACCACCACGCTGTTCACCACCTCCGTATTTGCCAAGGAAAGCGAACTCACCTATCTCCCTTCCGGCCAGCCCGAGGGTTCGGTGTTCCTTCCCCCGCCGCCGCTGATGGGTTCGGTGGAACAGGCCACGGACATGGCGGCGGTCGTCGCCGTTCACGCCGCCTGCACGACGAACGAAGCCGCAGTCGCTTTCTCTGAAAAGAAATTTTCCGTCTTCACCTTCACCCCCGTCATCGGAACTTTTTTCCAGCCGGGCAAGCTGCCCAAGACCGAAGCCTTCTTCGAACGCGTGCAGACGCAGGCCGAAACCGTGACCGACCGGGCCAAGGATTTTTTTCAACGCCCCCGCCCCTTCACCGTGGATCCGAGCCTGGGCTCCGGCAAGCTGGAAAAAAGTTTCTCCTACCCGAGCGGCCACTCCACCGAAGGCAGCGTGCTCGCCCTGGTGCTCTGTGAACTGTTTCCTGAAAAGCACGACGACATCATGGTCATCGGGCACAACCTCGGCTGGCATCGCGTCTGGATCGCGCGGCATTATCCGACCGACATTTATGCTGGCCGCGTGTTTGCCCAAGCCATCGTTCGCGAGATGAAAAACAACCTGGCCTTCCATCGGGACCTGGAAGAAGCGCGCACTGAAATCGAAGCCGCCCGGCAATCACTCAAAGCGGCGGCCACCGCCCAGCCTGCGGCCGCCGCGAACTGACTTTATGATTCCGCCATCACCGCCGCAAACCGCAACCCGCGCGTGCTGACGCGGAGTTCGCTGAAACCCAACTCCGCCATCACCGCCTCGTAAATCACCGCGCCGGTGAGGATCACGTCGGCGCGCTTTTTGGGCAGCCCCGCAAGTTGCTGACGCTGCGCCAGCGGCAGCGACCACAGCCGGTTCACCTGCCCGCGCACGCGTTCGTGGGTCAGCCGCGTCTGTTCAATCTGCGCGCGGTCAAAAATGTCCAGCTTCGCCTCCATCCGCGCCAGAATGCTCGTGGTGCCGCCGGTGCCGACCAATTCAACGTGACCCAGTTTCACTTCACGATCCAGAGCTGGCTCCAGTTGCGGCCGCACGGTGACGGTCAGAAATTTTTTCACCCAGTCACGGCACGCGGCGAGTTGTGCAGCGGAGGGCGGGTCGCCGGCGGGAATTTTTTCCAGCAGCCGCACCGTGCCGAGTGGAAAGCTTTGGGCAAAATGTTTCTGCCCGCCCTGCCCGAGAATAAACTCCGTGCTGCCGCCCCCGACATCCAGCAGCAGCAGCGGCTGCCGCGCAAAATTGGGATCGGTGGTGACGCCGCGAAAGGCCCACTCGGCCTCCTGTTCACCCGAGATGATTTCCACGGACAAACCCGCCGCCGCCCGGACCGCCGCCAGCAAATCCTCCGCGTTCACCGCATCCCGCGCGGCGCTGGTGGCGATGACGCGGACGGTGACGGCCTCATGGCGGCGCGCAGTTTCGGCATACACGGCCACGGCCTCCGCCGTTTGCGCAATGGGTTCGGGTTGCAGCCTGTGCGTCTCGTAAAAACCCTGGCCCAGCCGGGTCTGGATGCTGCCCTCCCAGACGGGCCGCACGAAGTCGCCCGCCACCTCCGCCACCAGCAGCTTGATGGAGTTGGTGCCCACGTCAATCACGGCGCGGCGGACAGTATTCATTCGGCCGGGATGTTAAACCGCGTCGCCGCACGGCCAAGTTAAAAGTTGGTGACAACTACGCGGCGTGATTAAACTCCGGGAAACTTTTATGTTGAAACCGGTTCAGACCAAATCAATCAAGGCCGGCGACGCCACCTTCGCCGTCGTCGCGTCCACTTACAACGCACGCTATGTGGATGCCATGCTCCGCGCGGCGCAGGCCGAATTGCGCCGGGCCGGGGCCAAGGTGCGGGTCGTCCGCGTGCCGGGCGCTTATGAAATCCCCGTCGTCGCGAAAACCTTGTCCGCGAAAAATCCCGGCCTCGCCGGAATTCTTTGTCTGGGCGTGATTCTGCGCGGCGCGACGACCCACGCCGCGCACATCGGTGAGGCGGTTAGCAACGCCTTGATGCAGATTCAACTCGCGCACCAGATCCCCGTCATCCACGAAGTGTTGCTGCTGGAAAACGAGGAACAGGCGCGCGTCCGCTGTCTCGGTCGCAAGCACAATCGCGGCACGGAGGCGGCCCAGACCGCGCTGGAAATGGCGCGCGTGATGCGGACGCTGGCTTGAGGTGTTGGCCGCAAAGAAAAACCAACCAACCCCTATCCGAGCTTCACCCGAAACCCGCTGGCGGCGGTGATCTGGTTGAGGTCGCCGTGGTAAAACTCGTTTCGAAACTCCTCGCTCTCCAGCAGGTGCCGGCTGTTCTTCTGCTGATCGTGATGCAACAGCGATTTCAGTTCGGCCAGATTTTCCGACCAGCGGAAGCCGTTAAAAAACTCCACGCCGGCGAACTGCGTTTTGTACAGCGCGCTTTCGGAGTAACAGGTGCCGAGGTAGAGATGCTTGAACCGGCGCTCCGCAAACAACGTCACCGCCGAGGTCATCATGCACAGGCCGAGGCTGCGGTTGAAATAATCCAGGTCGTAAAAACCGAACCGATAAAACGCCAGTTCGCCGTCCACGACATAGAGCGTGGCCACGCCAATCTGGGCGTTGGTCGGGCGGTCGGTGAACACCAGCAGGTGCGTCATCACCGGCGAGTTGAACAACGCCTCCAGCCGTTCCTCGGACATCACGCCCGGGCCGAACCGAACCTCGGCGCAGCGCTTGCAAAAATCGCGCACGGCCGGGGTGTACGCAAACTCCGCGCGCGGCACGAGCTGCATGGCGATGCCTTCGCCCTTGCGGAGAATGCGGCGGTTTTCGGAGGACGGTTGAAAGCGGGCGAGCATCACACGCACCTGGCGGCAAAGGTAAAAGCGATCCAACCGGTTGGCCGCCGGCAGAAAACCCGCATTGAAAAGCAATGGCGGAAGTTCCCCTGCCTCGGGCATGGCCCAGACCACGTACGGAAACAGGTAATGCCCGTAATCGGATTTGGCTTCGGAGAAAAGCAGTTTCACAACGAGTATTCTTCGCGGGATTAAACAACGGACCAGACCGGAAGGAAATTCCTAAATCGCGCGCAGTGTTCACCGGCTCGTTGGATTTTCTCCAATTCCAACTACCCATGCCTGGCCAGAACTGCTACAAGAGGCGACTGCAATAAGTTGAAAGCTTTAATCGAAACTAGAAACACGCGGACGGAACGGGTCTTTCTCGTGGGCGTTGAATTGAAATCCGGCCGCGCCGCCGCCACGCGCGAGGCGCTGGACGAACTCGCCGAACTGGCCGCCACCGCCGGCGGCGAAGTCATCGGCGAAGGGATTCAAAAGCTGGAGACGCCCAGCGCCGCCACCTACATCGGCAAGGGCAAGGCCGAGGAGTTCGCCAAATACTGCGCGGAGCATAACATTGACACGGTCATTTTCGACGACGAACTTTCGCCAGCGCAGAACCGCAATCTGGAAAAAATCTTCAACTGCAAAACGCTCGACCGCACCGCGCTCATCCTCGACATTTTCGCGCAACGCGCCCGCACGCGCGAAGGCAAGATGCAGATCGAACTGGCGCAGCTTCAGCATCTGCTCCCGCGCCTGACGCGCTTCTGGGGCCACTTGTCGCGGCAATCCGGCGGCATCGGCATGCGCGGCGGCGAAGGCGAATCACAGCTCGAAGCCGACCGCCGCAAAGTCCAGGAGCGCATTGACAAAATCGAGCGCGACCTCGCCACTGTCGTCCGCCAGCGCGCCACGCAGCGCTCCGGCCGCCAGCGCAACAACTGGCCGCTCGCGTCCATCGTCGGCTACACCAACGCCGGCAAATCCACTTTGCTCAACGCACTTACCGGCGCGGAGGTGTTGGCGAAGAATGTTTTGTTCGCCACGCTCGATCCGACCACGCGGCGCCTACGGCTGCCGACGAATCAAAATGTTTTGCTCACGGACACCGTGGGCTTCATCCGCAAACTGCCACACGGTCTCGTCGAGTCCTTCAAAGCCACGCTCGAAGAAGTGGTGCAGGCCGATCTGCTGATCCACGTCGTGGACACGAGCCACGAGCAGGCCGAAGAACAGATTCAATCCGTGGAGGCGGTGCTGAAGGAAATCGGCGCGGAAGGCAAGCCAACGCTGATGGTGTTCAACAAGATTGACCGGCTCAACGACCATCGCCAGACCCTGAACCATTTTTTGGAACACCATCCCAACGGCGTCGCGATTTCCGCCGCCACCGGGGATGGCATGCCCGCGTTGCTCGCCGAACTTAGCTCGCAGTTGCGGCCGGTTCGTGAGTTCGTGACCGTGTCTGTGCCCCACGAAAAGGCCGGGACCATTGCGCGCCTGCATGAAGTCGGCCAGGTGATCGAGCGGAGGTATTACGGCAAGACCGCGCGGTTCAAGGTGCGCATCCCACCGCAGCATCACGCGGAGTTCGCGAAGTTTATCGTGGAGCCGGCGTGACGCGGTGAAGGGGCTCACCGTGGATTGAGAATGTCTTCCTTTTTCAAACTTTTGATTTCCGCCACCAGGCGGCGGCGTCCAGTTCCCGAGCAGTCAGTCCGGGCGTTGCTTCAAGGCTTGGAGCCTGTCTGAACATTCGCAGGCGACGACGTGCGGCGGCTCTGACTTTCAAGCGAGCCACGCGATTCCAAAAGTATTTGCGCCTCCTGACATCGGCTCCTGCCGGAGTCGGAATTTCCAAACAGGCGCTCAGGACTTTCTGCGCCGGAGGGCCACCAGCGCGGCCACGGAGAGGAGCGCGACCGAGGAAGGTTCCGGCACGGGATTGTAGATCAGAACATCCTGGTAGGAATGCAGTCGGTCGTGGGACTGGCCGGGCGCCCAGAGGTTGAGTATCGAAACCCGGTGCGCCCCGTTGTCCGGCGCGAAGGTGGCGGCCACGCCGCCCAAGGCGTTGTTGGCCTGGACTACGTAGGGGTTGTTCTCCTGACCGCTATATTGACCCATGAAAAACCAGAGGGCGTTTTGCAGCGTATAGGCATTGGCAAACCCGTTGATCGTGCGCGCGCCGGCGGGCGTGTCCACATAATTGTAAGGCAGATTCCCGATGGCAAACTGCTGGTAGAGATACGCGACCCCGGCAGGAAGCGGGACGCCGGTGAACATAGTGATGTTGTTCAACGTGACATCATAGGTCGTGCTCGGGGAGATATTCTCGTCGCGCTCGACGCAAAAGGTCTGGAAGGTGCCGGCCTGCACATAATTCATGGTGAACGGACTGTAGTTGCCCAGCAGGGCCGCGACGTTCCGGTTGGGCAGAACGGTCAACTCGCCCGCAGCCGCATGGAAAGGGCCGAAGTTGGCGGCCGTGGTGATCTGGTCGGCCCGCAGCGAAAGTGCGCCGGCAACCACCAGCAAGGCAGTGCCACCAATCAGGGTGCGCACCGCGCGCTGCCGCCAGAGGTTGCCGTCAATAAAGGATTCAAACATCAAAGTCATAGTGCGGCCATAGAATGAATTCATTGGTTAATCGGCACAAATGGAACAACTACTGATTCTTTGTCGGCGAAAGCCGTTGAGGACTTGATGGAATTCTTTTCGGAGGTGTTGACTGAGACGGCTCCGCGCCTTCTGGCTTACACGGGATAAAGCAAAAGGCGGGGCCGAAGCTCCGCCTTTGTCGAAGTGATATGAAGAGTTATTTAATTTTGGCGAACTCCGCGTCGAACAACTCGCGCGTCTTCGCCTGGAGTTCGGCGAGCTGCAGTTCGTTCTTGTCGAGCTTCGCGAGCAGCGCCTTTTGCGCGAGGTAATCCTTATTCACCACGCCGGCCTTGCTCTGCAACATGCGCCAGGCTTTGCGGCGTTCCACGGCGAACAAGACCATCTGCCGCGACACGGCGAAGAATTTCATCTTGCCCTCAATCTCCGCCTTGATGTAGCAGCCGAAGTTCGGCACGCAACTGCGGTGGTTCTGGTCGAACACGCGGCGATAGATCACGTCTTCCTGCGTGATGAAGACCAGCATGTCGTCCATCAGGATCATCTCGCGCGCCTCCTCTTCCTTGATCGCCTTGACGTGCTTGCGGAAGCGGCCTTCGGTGATCGCCCAGTGCGCGACGGTATAATTGTATTCCTCGCCGGTCAGTTTGTACTTTGTGCGCCACCAGTCGCGTTCAGGTGTCGGGTTGCCCTTGAGGTCGAAGGCTTCCTGCGAGGTTTCGCCCTTGCGCGGATTGAAGACAAACTCCGGCATCCCGCGGGCATCGCGCACCAGCTTGGCCTGGTCGGCACTCATGTTGTCGCTGACGCCGTGTTCCGGCTGGCAGGTCGTGTACGCCTGGAAGAACGCGGTGCCGCGATATTCGAGGCCATCAAGCATGGCCTTGTAAAGCTTGGCCGCATTCGCCATCGAAACCTGCGCGACGAACGGCGAGCCGTGCCCGCTCGTGAATGCCTCGGCGACATTTTTCTTCTCGATCAACTTGCCCTGCGAAGCGAGGCCGAACTGGTTCATGTCGTAACCGCCGAGCATCGTGGACGAATCGGAATTTTGTCCGCCGGTATTGGAATAGACCTGCGTGTCGAGCATCAGCATCTTCACGTTGGGGCGATTTTGTAGAATGACCTTCGAAACGTTTTGGAAACCGATGTCGCCGAGCG
>JANYDP010000362.1 GCA_025363535.1 Verrucomicrobiota bacterium
AAACCCGACGTGACTGGCAACTCCCAGAAGCTGCCAGTGAATCTCCTTCTTGCTTCGCCTGCCAGCAGCCAGCCAAACGGAATTCCGTCAATGCAAAGGCAGATCAGCCGTTCCAAATGTTCCGGATAAATCTTTTGACAGAATTCTTCCGTTCTTTGGACCGTGTTTGAGTCTCCTGGCCTTTTATATGGGCTTGCAAGAACGTCAATTGGATTCGCTCTTCCAGACTCAATTGCTGAAGAAATTGGATCATTTGCTGGTTTGCCGAAGTCGAATCATAGCCGCGCGATTTGGGATGGGCCACCGTCACACCCTCATCAAGTACCGCGATCAGCCGATGGGAATACGCGTAAGCAACAGCAGCCCACAGTATGCCCCAACCATACTTATTGTCTTCATACTTTAACTGCTTCAAACGGAAGGCGACGGGCCGGGAAATCGCAAAAACAATTCCGTCCACCAAGGCAACGACTGACAGGCCCGAGTCGCCCATTTTCGCAATCAACGTCCGGCTCAAATCAAAATAGGAGTAGTCAACCAGCGGCGCATATACACCGATGTTTTCGTTCAGCTCAAACGCCTGCCTGACCCTGGCCGTCGCCGCTCCCCAGTCCTGACAGCTCACATCCCCTTGAATCACCAGCATCAAATCGGACTCGCATAAATCAAGGCTGGCTTTGAATTTACGACCCCAAAACCAGTCGTTTGAAACCCGGACCGTCTCGCAGGAAGTGGGCATAGACAATTCGCTGTCGGGATCGCTGTAAATGATCGTCGTCCGGGACACATGATTTTTTATGGCCTCGGCAATACCGATGCTGCTGGCATGTTTGCTAACCCACGAAATGACAAAGACGTGAATTTTTTTCGTTGTTGTATTTGTATGATTGATCCCGGTCAAAATATTTGGGCAGCATCCAGTCAATGTGGACACCTCACAAGCAAATTCTTGCCGGCATCGGGCAGGAATTTAGTTCACGAAGGAGGCCTCGTTCGCTTGAAGCAAGGCGTGCGCGTATTCCTGCCAGGCATTCAGCGGCGCACGCTTTTTGGCGGGCACGGGCGGTTTGCCTCCGGGCCGTGGCGGTGGCCGCAGCCCCAGCCGCCGTGCATTGTTGTCGGCGGCGGATGCGACGAGGACGATTTCGCCCGGCTCGGGTTTCTGCGCGACAAAATCCAGACCGAGCTTGATTTCCTCGTCGCGCGCGGGCCGTTGATAAATGCGCTCGTAAAGAAACTGAATCCGGGCGGTGTCGTCGGCGCATTCGTCGAACGTCTTGAGCGCCACCAGCCGCTTGGCTTGCTCGACCACGACCGGGCTGTTCATCAGGAACAACGCCTGTTGCGGCACAGTGGTCTCGTAACGTTTGCCGTTCGGCATGTCGGGATTCGCGAAATCGAAATTCACGAACGCATCCAGCAGGTCGGAGCGATCCACCACGCCGTAGATCGTGCGCCGCGTGGAATCGAGATTCCGTTCGAGGTCAACTGGGCGGCCATACATCGCCTCACTCAACCCGCCGCCGATGGCGAGCAGGGAATCGCGTAGCGACTCGAACTCCAGCCGCTGGATGTTTGCGCGCCACAGCAGCCGGTTGAACGGATCCACCTGCGCGTAGCGGGGATTGTCCACGGAACTCTGCTGATACACGCTCGACAGCAGAATAAGCCGGTGAATTTTTTTGATGCTCCAGCCGCCCTCAACAAATCGCGACGCCAGATAATCCAGCAGCTCGGGATGGCTCGGCGGCTCGGACATCGTGCCGAAGTCGTCGGGCGTCGGCACAAAGCCCGCGCCAAAATGATGCTGCCAGATGCGGTTGACCATCACGCGCGGCGGGAGCGGGTCGCTTTCGTTGACGATGGCATGGGCGAGTTGCAGGCGTCCGCTGCCGTTCGTGAAATGGTTCCGAATCGGGCCGGACAACACTTCCAAAAATTGACGCGGCACCACCGGCCCCTTGTTTTCCGCCTCGCCCCGAATAAACACCGGCGAATCATGCGGCCGGGTGGTATCCTGTACGCTCATCGCGCGCACCACCGCACCGGGATGCGTCATCTCCAACCGGACGGTCTGGGTGGAGTTCTCGCGCAGGTCGCGCTGCAAGGTTTTGATGGCTTCGCGGTCACGCGCGCGCCGGGCCACAAGAAATTTCGCCTCGATTTCATCTTTAACCCGCTCCAGGTCGGTGCGCTGCTTGTAATAATCCTTGTACTCTTCGGTGTTTGGCAGCCGCTGGATCACCTTTTCCACCGGCGGCTCCACGGTGCTGGAGAAAATTCCGTGCAGCGAATAATAATCCCTTGTCGGAATCGGATCGAACTTGTGATCGTGGCAACGCGCACAAGTGACGGTCAGTCCGAGAAAGCCTTTCGTCACGACGTCAATCCGGTCGTTCACAATGTCGTTGGGCATGCCTTGGAAATGTTCGCCCACCGTGAGAAAACCCAGCGCGGTCAGATTCGTGGGGTTGCTCCGCGTCGCGGGCAATTTGTCGGCGGCGAGCTGCTCGATGATGAACTGGTTGTAAGGCTTGTCCTCGTTGAAACTGCGGATGACGTAGTCGCGATACGTCCATGCGTACGGGCTGTGCGGATCTTCGCGCTGACGCTTGACCATGCCTTTCGTGTCGCTGTAACGCGCCACGTCCAGCCAGTGCCGGCCCCAGCGTTCGCCGTAATGTGGCGAGGCCAGCAGACGATCCACGACTTTGGCAAAGGCGTCCGGCGACTCGTCTTTGATAAACGCCTCGACCTCTTCCACCGTCGGCGGGATGCCGATGAGATCGAAGGTGGCCCGGCGAATCAACGTGCGTTTGTCCGCAAGAGAATTCAACTTGAGTCCGTTCGCCTCCAACTTGGCGACGATGAAATTATCCACGGACGTCTAACACCA
>JANYDP010000369.1 GCA_025363535.1 Verrucomicrobiota bacterium
CAGTCCAAAACCTCGCGGAATAACCAAGCCGCTTTCAAATTCCGGCCACACTTTTATTTGATTTGCGCCAATCATCAAAGTCGGCTTGCGCGCAAGCTCTTGGTGCTTCTGTGGATGTTGGAGCTTTACTCAGGCCGCGAACAGGCTGGTTTTCTTCAGCAACGTCGCGTCAATCAAACCTTGATCCGTAAGTTTCAACGACGGAATTGGTGACAGCGCGAGAAACGAGAGCGCCATGAACGGTGCGGCCAAGTCGCAGCCCAGCGCGTGCGCCGCTGCGTTTAGATTTTCAATCAACCTCATCGCCTTGGCCAGCGGTTCATCGGTGACGAGTCCGGCGATGGGCAATGGCAGCGCGGCCATCACCTTGCCATCAACGACGGCGACCTGTCCGCCCTGCATTTTTTCCAACTGATGAATCGCAAATAAAATGTCCGCGTCATTCGTCCCTGCGACGATGACGTTGTGCGCGTCGTGCGCGACCGTCGAGGCAATCGCCCCGTTCTTGAGCTTGAACCCGCGCACGAAGCCGATGCCAACGTTGCCGGTGGCGCGGTGGCGTTCAACCACGACCATTTTCAAGATGTCGCGCGACGTGTCGGCGACGATTTCGTCATTCTCAATTTTCGGCGACGCGATGAGTTCCTTGGTGACGATCTGGTCGGGAATGATTCCGATGACGCGGATTTTTTTTGTGCCGGACGGCTTCACGACAAAATCCTTCGGCGAATAGCGCAAGTTCATCGTGCTGCGCGGCAATAAAACCTTCGCCGGATTTTTCGCGAGAAATTTTCCATTCTCCGCCACCAGCACGCCCTTCTTGTAAACCTGCCGGACGGAAAACTTTTTCAAATCATCGAACACAATGAAGTCCGCCCAATAGCGCGGCGCAATCGCACCGAGGTTGTGCAGGTTGTAATGCCGCGCGGTGTTGATGGTTGCAATTTGCAGCGCCGCAATCGGTGGCACACCGCCGCGAATGGCCACGCGGACGGCGTGGTCAATGTGGCCTTCGTTCACCAGGTCGCCCGCGAGTTTGTCGTCGGTGGCGAAAGAACAGTTCTGCGAATTGTGCGCGTTGATGAGTGGCAGGAGATGTTCAAGATTCCGCTCCGTGCTGCCTTCACGCAAAAGAATGTGCATTCCTAGCCGCAACTTTTCGCGTGCCTCCTCGACTTCAACCGACTCATGGTCGGAGCGAACACCGGCGAGCGCGTAGGCGTTGAGATTTTTTCCGCGCAGGCCGGGCGCGTGACCGTCAATGCACTTGCCTTTACCGGCTTCGATTTTGGCGAGCTCACTTTTGAAACCGAGAAACACGCCGGGAAAATTCATCAGCTCCGCGACACCCGCGATGCGCTCGTCGTGGATCATCAACTTCAAATCATCAGCAGTGAGTTTTGCGCCGGCAGTTTCGAGATGTGTCGCCGGAACGCAACTTGGCAGCATGATAAAAAAATCCACGGCGAGATTTTTGGTGGATTCGAGAACGTAGCGGATGCCGTCGAGGCCGAGGACGTTGGCGTATTCGTGCGGGTCAATCACCACCGCGCCCGTACCATGCGGCACGACGGCCCGCGTGAATTCCGGTGCGGTGAGCATGGAACTCTCGACGTGAAAATGCCCGTCAATCAGGCTCGGAGCGAGATACGCACCTTTGAGATCAATCACCTTTTTCGCCTTGTAATCGCCGAAACCGATGATTCGTCCATCCTCGACCGCGACATTCGTCTTGTGGATTTCGCCGCTGAAGACGTTGACGACGCGGGCGTTCCTGAACAGCAGTTCGGCGCGCTGCTCGCCGCGCGCCACCGAAAGTTTCTGTTGAATGTTGCGCATTTGTTTTCGCCTGCTCCCGGCACTGTAAAATTTTCAGGCGCGGTTTCAAAGTGGAATTAAAGCTCCAAATTCCAACATTCAAGCGGCGGAGAAATTCCAGGCACCAGGCACCAAACCCGCCTACGAACGGCGCACAATTGACGTTTGAAGTTTGGTGTTCCACCGGAGCTTGGAGCTTGGAGCTTCCAATCCAGCGCGCTAGGATTGGCGCGTGACCGGTTCCATTTTCCAATCCCTCGCCGCCGCCGCTCGCAACGGCGAGTTCGTCGCGTTCGGCATCATCACCGGCGTGAAAGGTTCCAGCCCGCAGAAGCTGGGCGCGAAGGCGCTGTTTTATCCCGACCGTAAAATCAAAGGCACCCTTGGCGGCGGCTGTCTCGAAGCCGAAGCGCAGAGGCTCGCGCTCAATTCTCTCAAAACCGGCAAGCCCGAAACATTTGAACTCGTGCTCGACCACGATTTCGGTTGGGACGATGGTTTGATCTGCGGTGGAAAAGTTTTAGGCGTCATCATCCCCAACGCACAGAAGCTCGGCGAACAATTTTGGAACGAACTAGCAACGCGCGACGCGGCCAAAACTTGGGGCGTAAAAAAGGATTTTTCCATAGCGCTTACTGACTCGTCTATCAACCATCAACTATCAACCATCAACTCAACTGACTGGCTCTACACCGAAACTATCACGCCGCCGTGCGAATTATGGATCGCTGGCTCGGGACACATCGCGCAGGCCGTCGCGCCGCTGGCGTTGCAACTGGATTTTGCGGTGACGATTTTTGACGACCGGCCGGAGCTGGCGAACCACGAGATTTTTCCGCACGCCGTCGCGCTGCGCGTCGGGCATTGGAACGACATCCTGAACGCGCCGTTTCCTGCTGCGCCCGCGTTCGGTCTCATCGTCACGCGCGGGCACAAGCACGACGCACTGGTGCTGGAGACGTGGATTCACCGGCCATTTGCGTTTCTCGGCATGATCGGCAGCGCGCGCAAGGCGCGGACGATCGCGGAACATTTCGTGAAAAAGCAGATCGCGACGGCGGAGGAAGTCGCGCGCGTGGCGTGTCCGGTCGGCCTGAAAATCCGCTCGCAAAGCGTGATGGAAATCGCCGTGGACATCCTGGCGCAATACATTGATAAGCGCGCAGAGTTGGTGAACGAGCAACGCGCGACGGCGGCGGGGAAGGTGGAATTGGTTTAACGCCCATCTGCCGAATCCCAACGGGATTCAAATCATATAGCCCAGGGTTGCGAGGAACGAGCTACCCTGGGTCATCGTCCCACAAATTAATTCTCCCTCTCCTCGCTTGTCGCGCCGAAGTCAGACGTAGGCGGGCCAAACGAGGAGAGGGCCGGGGTGAGGAGTCGAAATTCCTACGTTGAGTGTTCGGGTTACTCAGCCTTACAATTGAGCAACGGTAAATAAATTAAATGAGTGATGAGCCTGCAAAATTAAGCAACCCGTTTTCCACGGGTGGAGGAGGCCATAATTTTGAGAACAGTGTTCAATCAGCTTTCGTAGTCCTCATGCTTTCCGGCGGAGTTGTTCCCTGCCTTCCAGCTTTGCCAATCAAGCAAATTGTTCTTCAAGGCAAATACGCTGGCTATGACACTGATGATTTTATTGTTTTTATTGAGTCTCAAGATGGCAAAAAGAAAGCAAAACTTCTCGCTCAAATAAAGCATTCCATCAGCTTCACGGAAAATGATTCAGTTTTTGGGGATGTCATGCAATCCGCATGGAGTGATTTTCAAAACAATAAAATCTTCGATCCTGAAACAGATGCCATCGCCCTCATAACTGGCCCACTAAGCGCCCACGATATTGAAAATACTCGGGTGGTGCTTGAAAGGGCGCGTCATACTTCGACAGTCCAAGATTTCTTAGACCAAATGAATCTGGCAAAATTCAGCAGCGATTCGCAGCGCAAGAAACTTGAAGCGTTTCGGACACAATTAACAGTGGCAAACAAAGGTGTTGTTGTTGGAGACGAACAGCTATGGAAATTTCTTAATTGCTTTCACATGCTTGGTTTCGATCTCGACATTAAATCGGGCGTGACATTGTCTCTTTTGAATTCGCATATCGCACAATTCAAATGCGGTGACGTCACAGGCATTTGGGCGAAAATTGCAAAGGAGGTCGCTTCGTTTAATCAGAATGCCGGAACAATCACGCTCGAAAAAATCTCAAAAGAAATTAAGGCTGCCTTTTCCGAACATGCACCGGCGAGCCATATCCCAAAGGAATTTTTGAAAGAGTTGGAAGCAAAGCAGGCGGCGGATTTTTCCAAGGGAGAATCTCCGAATACAATTGCGCTCGCATCACTTCTTGGTTCTTGGAATGAGAAAACAAAGGGTGACATGGAAGTCATCAAAAAGCTTTTTGAACAATGATTCAAAACGAAAAAGAATGGATTGATTCACTGCGGGAAATTTCTTTGCTTTCGGGCTCTCCCGTAAAGCAGAAAAACGGCCTGTGGGAGATTGATTCACGTAAAGAGACGTGGGAAGCAATCGGTCCAAGATTATTCGACGAGCACCTTGACCGAATTAAAGCGATTGCGGTCGAAGTCTTAAAAGAACGCGACCCAAAATTTGAATTGGAAAAAGACCAACGGTTTGCGGCGAGTATGCACGGCAAGATTTTGAGCCATTCACACTCCCTACGAAAAGGATTGTCTGAAACGCTCGCATTGCTGGGTTGCTTCCCTGAGGATTTGACATCTTGCACGGATGGCAAAGCTGTATATGTAGCCGATATGACTGTTCACGAAGTTCTGAAGGATGCGGATTGGGTTTTGTGGGCAAGTCTCAATGATTTATTGCCCACACTGGCCGAAGCTGCTCCAGTTCCGTTTTTGGATTCAGTCACAAAGGCATTGTCGCAAACACCGTGTCCATTCGTTTCGGTATATTCTCAAGAAGGCCCAAGCGTGATGGGGCAAAATTATCTGACAGGTTTACTGTGGGCGTTGGAGACGCTTGCTTGGAATAGCGACCATCTTCAACGTGTGACTGTGCTGCTCGGCGAGTTGGCGGCAATTGATCCGGGTGGGAATTGGGCTAATCGTCCTTCAAACTCGTTGACGGATATTTTTCTGCCTTGGTTTCCACAAACTTGCGCCCCCATTCCAAAACGAAAAGCTGCCATTACTGCGTTGATCAAAGAGCAGCCTGTAGTTGCATGGAAGCTGATTGTGTCTTTGCTGCCGAATGCACACAGCTCATCAATGGGTTGTCGCAAACCGAGCTGGCGAAAATTTATTCCTCCCGAGCGAACAGATAAGGTTACGAATGCAGATTACTGGGAGCAGGTGAAAATTTATGCCGAAATGCTGGTTGATTTGGCGATAAAGGACACAACAAAGCTGCCTGAATTGGTCAATCAACTTTCGCATTTGCCTGAACCTGCTCACTCTCGTGTGTTAGAGCACATGGTTTCAAAACCTGTTTTGGAATTGCCGGAAGAATTGCGTCTGCCGCTTTGGGAAAGCTTGACTGCTCTTGCTGGGAAACACCGGAAATTTTCAAATGCTCAATGGGTCATGCCGCCGGAAGCGATAGCAAAAATCGAAGAAACTGCTGCAAAGCTCGCACCGAAATCAGCAAGCTTGGTTCACCATCGGCTTTTTTCAGAACAAGACTTTCAACTTTTTGAGGAACTGGAAAACTACGAGGAACAGCAAAAGAAGATTGGAGAACGCCGCCAAGCTGCGGTTCGAGAAATTTTGAACCTTGGAAAGATGGATGCTTTATTGAGTTTTACTCGAAGCGTTAAATTTCCCGAAGCAGTCGGACAAGCTCTGGGCAGTATTGATTACGAATCCGCAGATGTGGAATTACTTCCAAAATTACTAAACACCGAAGATAAAACTTTGAGTAGCTTTATTGGTGGTTTTGTTTGGGGCAGATATTGGTCGAGGAAATGGGAATGGGTGGATTCCATTGACATTGGAAAATGGACTTCAAATCAAAAAGCTGCCTTTTTCGCCTTGCTGCCTTTTGGTCAAGGAGCATGGCGACGCGCTGAATCTGCGCTCGGCACGGACAAAGTTGAATACTGGTCAAAGGTTCGGGTTCATCCTTTTGGTGAAAAAGATGAAATGTTGGAGGCAACAGAAAAACTATTGGATTTCGACAGGCCTGGAGCGGCACTTTCATGTTTATATCACCTTGTTCTCGGCAAAAGTAACGTTTCATTTTCACCGAAGCTTGCTGTCAGGGCGTTAATTGGCTGCTTGAACACGAAAGAAAAGTTTGGCGGTTATGATGGTCACGCTATTTCCGAAGTTATAAAGTGGTTGCAGAATAATCCTGAAACCAATCTTGATGAATTGTTTCAAGTAGAGTGGGCTTATCTTCCTCTTTTAGATCATGATTACGGCGGAGAACCTAAGACCATCGAAACACGGATGGCTTCAGACCCCAACTTTTTTTGTGAGGTGATAAGCGTCGTGTTTCGTTCAGACAATAAGGAAAAAACTGAAATCAAACCAACGGAGCAAGAGCAAAAAATCGCCACGAATGCGTATCGCCTTTTACATGGCTGGCGCACAGTTCCAGGCAAAGATTCAAAAGGCGTTTTCGATGGCGAACTATTTAAGAAATGGTTGGCTGAAGTAATTCAGAAAACAAAAGAATCCGGCCACTATCGCATTGCATTGAGCCAGATTGGTCAAGTATTGCCGTATGCTCCACAAGACCCCGGTGGATTGTGGATACACCATGTCGTAGCCGAAGCGCTCAACGCAAAAGATGCTGACGAAATGCGTTCGGGATTTACTATGGATCTTTTCAATCAACGTGGTGTTCATGGTTTTTCTAAAGGAGAAGATGAGCGAAAACTCGCTGCTGATTTCAGCAAAAAGGCAGATGCGCTTGAGGAAAATGGTTATCAACGAATTGCTACTGCTGTTCGTGAATTGGCAAAAAACTATGAGCGAGATGCCGAGCGGGAAGCAAAAAGAAATCCGTATGGAGAATAATTTTACTCCTCACCCCGGCCCTCTCCTCGTTTGGCCCGCCTGCGTCCGACTTCGGCGCGACAAGCGAGGAGAGGGAGAATTATTTTGTGGGACGTTTTCCCAGGGTAGCTCGTTCCTCGCAACCCTGGGCTGAATGATTTAATCCCTTCGGGATATAGCACCAAGAAATTTTCTGCGTGAGTCGTTCAGATTTTTTTCACTTTCTGAATCGCCATCCAAATCGCTTCGCACGTCGCCGGACTCGCCAGTTCAATTTCATTTTTTCCCGAACCAAATGCCGCCACCGCATCACGAATCGCCTCGCGCACGGAAATTGCCAGCATCAACGGCGGTTCGCCGACGGCTTTGCTGCCGTGGACGACATTTTTCTGCGCGGCGTTCGGCAGCAGCGTCACGTTGAAAATTTTCGGCGTGTCGCCGATGGACGGAATTTTGTAAGTGTCCGGCGAGTGCGTGAGCAAAACGCCTTTGTCGTTCCACAAAAGTTCTTCCGCCGTGAGCCAGCCCATGCCTTGCACGAAGCCGCCTTCGAT
>JANYDP010000420.1 GCA_025363535.1 Verrucomicrobiota bacterium
GGCGTGGCGTTTCTCGATTACGAAAACGACGGCGCGCAAGATTTATTGTTCGTCAATTCGAGTTATTGGCCCGGCCACGTTCCCGCCGGCAAACAGTCGCCGACGCTTGCACTTTATCATAACGATGGCCACGGTCATTTCGCCGATGTCACGAAAGGCTCCGGCCTTGACGTAAGCTGCTACGGAATGGGCGTGGCCATTGGCGATTATGACAACGACGGTCTTGATGACGTCTTCATCACGGCGGTCGGCGGCAACCATCTTTTCCACAATGAAGGTCACGGCAAATTCCACGAGGTCACGAGCGAGGCAGGCGTTGGCGGTTCGACGAACGACTGGGGCACCGGCGCATCGTTCATTGATTATGACAACGATGGCAAACTTGATCTCTTCGTTTGCAACTACGTCCAGTGGTCGCCGGAAATGGATCGCGCGGCAAATTTTGAGCTGCCCAAAATCGGACGCGCTTACGGGCCACCGAGAAATTTCACCGGCACGTTCCCGCATCTTTATCACAACAACGGTCACGGCCACTTCAGCGATGTCTCCACGCACGCGGGCATTCAACTCACGAACGCCGCCACCGGTTTGCCCATCGCGAAATCGCTCGCCGTCAAACCGGTGGACGTTGACAGCGATGGTTGGATGGATTTGATCGTCGCCAACGACACGGTGCAGAATTTTCTTTTCCACAACGAACGCAACGGCACGTTCAAGGAAATCGGCGCACGTTCCGGCATCGCTTACGACGCTTACGGACTCACGCGCGGTGCGATGGGTATTGACGCTGCGCGCTTCCGCAATGATGACAAGCTCGGCATCGCGATCGGCAATTTCGCCAATGAGATGAACGCGCTTTACGTCGCACAGCGGGACACACTCGTCTTCGCCGACGAAGCGACGAAAGAAGGCCTCGGCACGCCGAGCGAAAAACTTTTGAAGTTCGGCCTCTTCTTTTTTGACTACGATTTGGATGGCCGACTCGACGTGCTCACCGCCAATGGCCACCTCGAACCGGAAATCAATCGCGTGCAAGCCGACCAGCAATATCGCCAGTCGGCGCAATTATTTTGGAACAGCGGCGGCAACAAAGGCGCGAGCTTCGTGACCGTGCCGGCGGAAAAATGCGGAAATGATTTGCTCAAACCCATCGTCGGACGCGGCTCGGCGTATGCAGACATTGATGGCGATGGCGATCTCGATGTCGTGCTGACACAGATCAACGGCCCGCCGCTGCTGCTGCGGAACGATCAAAAGTTAGAGCACCACTGGATTCGTCTGAAACTTGTCGGCACGAAAAGCAACCGCGACGCCATTGGCGCGTGGATCAAAGTTCGCGTCGGTGGAAAAATTCTTTCGCGCCAGGTCATGCCGACGCGGAGTTATCTGTCGCAATCCGAATTGCCGGTGACGATTGGCTTGGGAAAGGCGACACAAATCGAGAGCGTCGAAATCAATTGGCCTAGCGGCACGACGCAAAAGTTAGACTCGCCAGCGATTGACCGGCTGACAACAATTACTGAACCGTAACTCAATTATTTTTTATGCACAGTTACATCGAACGCGTGGTTGATCTGCTCGATCCTTCACTGAATCAAATCCACAACATGACGACGGAGGAGGCGCGCCAGCGCGTGCTGTCCGGCAAAGCCGCAGCGGTGCGCGAAATTGACGGCTCGTTTGCGCTCATGGCGCGCGACGGCAAAACCGTCCGCCTCGCGCGCTCGATGGATCGGCCGATGCGCTACTTTCTCGCCAAGCGCGCCGCCGGCCCGGCACTCATTGTGGCGGATCGCATTGACACGATTTACAATCAACTCAAGGCGGAAGGACTCGACGGTCAATTCCATCCGAGCTACACGCGAATGGTGCCGGCGCATTACATTGTGGAGCTGCAACTCATCGGCTGTCCTGATCCCGATCCGACCTACACGCGCTATTTCACGCCGCAACGCAACTCGCTTTCCACCGACCTCGACGACCTTGGCTGCCGCTACATCGGTGCGCTCGCGGATGAAATCGCGAAATGGCTGAAACGAATTCCTGCGCACGAACCCATCGGCGTGGCGTTCTCCGGCGGCATTGATAGCGGCGCGGTTTTTCTCGTGACGTATCATGTGATGCGGCAACTCGGCATGAGCCCGAGCCGGCTCAAGGCATTCACGCTGAATCTCGGCGACGGCGCGGACGTCCAACAGGCGCAGAAATTTCTGGAGCAACTCGGCCTCGGACTTTTTCTTGAACCGATCGAAGGGGATTTGTCGTCACTCAATATTGCCGAGACCTTGCGCGTCGTGGAAGATTACAAGCCGCTCGACATCGAATGTGCTGCGATGGGACTCGCACTCTGTCGCGGCATCCGCGCGCGTTATCCTGATTGGAAACATCTCGTGGACGGCGATGGCGGCGACGAAAATTTGAAAGATTATCCCATCGAAGAAAATCCCGAGCTGACGATTCGGAGCGTGGTGAACAATCTCATGCTGTATCAGGAAGGCTGGGGGGTCGGGCGCATCAAGCACTCGCTCACTTACAGCGGCGGCTTGAGCCGCAGCTATCTCCGCACCTACGCGCCCGCGCGGCATTTTGGTTTCGCGGGTTTCAGTCCGTTCACGCGGCCCAATGTGATTGATGTCGCGGAAGGAATTCCGTTCGAGACGCTCACCGACCTGTCCGTGGAAAAACTCTACGCACTCAAGGGAGAAATCGTTGCGCGCGGCGTCAAAGCCATCACGGGAATCACCATGCCGGTGTTTACAAAACGGCGTTTTCAACACGGCGCGGTTCCTGTCGAACGCCTCCGCCAGCAAACCTCCGGCGAGGAATCCGAATACCGGAAACAATTTCTGGGATTCTACAACTGAATCTCCCGGTGGCGACGGCTCCACTCCCTCAACTGGATCGCGAATGGATCGTGGCGCAACGTCCGCTGCGCACGGCTGCGCTTGATCCATTTAGACCGCACGGGGGTTTTCTCGAAGAAGAACGCGCCGCGTCCGGTCGGGTCGTGAGTTCGGGCACGATTCTTCTCACCAACAAAGAATGCCCCTGGCGCTGCCTGATGTGTGACCTGTGGAAAAACACGCTCACGACCACCGTCCCGCCTGGCGCGATTTCGCGGCAGATTGAATTCGCGCTGGCGCAGTTCAACTGCCAGCCGGAACAAATCAAACTCTACAACAGCGGCAGCTTCTTCGATCCCGCCGCGATTCCTCTGGCGGACTACGCGGACATCGCGCGGAAAATCTCTTTCGCCAGTCGTGTCGTGGTCGAATCGCATCCCCGGCTTGTTGGAGAAAAGGCGTTGCGCCTGCGCGATCTGCTCTCCGGCACACTGGAAGTGGCGATGGGGCTGGAGACCATTCATCCGCAAGTGCTGCCGCGCTTGAACAAAAAATTTGACCTCGACCATTTTTCTCACGCAGCAGAATTTCTAGGGCGCGAAGGAATCGCCATACGCGCCTTCGTTCTGGTAAAGCCGCCTTTCCTCGACGACGCGGAAGGGATTGAGTGGGCAGTGAAGTCAGCGGCATTCGCGCAGAACTGCGGCGCGAATGTGGTGTCGCTGATTCCCACGCGCGCAGGAAACGGTGCGATGGAGAAACTGCAAGCGGCGGGCAAGTTTGTGCCGCCGCGTCTCGCCACGTTGGAGCACTCCTTGGAACAGGCATTGAATCTGCGCGCCGGAAGAGTCTTCGCCGACACCTGGGATCTGGAAAATTTTTCCAACTGCCACGCGTGTCTGGATCAACGGCGGCAAAGATTGCACGCGATGAATTTGTCCCAGCAAATTCTTCCACCCATTGACTGTCAAACCTGCGGCGGCGAATGAGCAGACAACATTTTCAAATCGCCGTCCTTGGTTCAGGTTTCGCCGGTTCGCTCACGGCAATGATGGCGCACCGCCTTGGCTACTCCAGCGTGCTGATCGAGCGTGGGCGGCATCCGCGCTTTGCCATCGGCGAATCCTCCACGCCACTCGCCAATCTGGTGCTGGAAGAAATCGCGCAGGAGTATGACCTGCCGTTCGTACGGCCACTCTGCAAATGGGGTTCGTGGCAAAAGCAGTTGCCGCAGCTCGGCTGTGGACTCAAGCGCGGATTCACGTTTTATCGCCACGAGTTTGGAAAAAATTTCACCACTAATGCCGAACGCCAAAACCAACTCCTCGTGGGTGCAAGTCCGAATGAAGAAATTGCCGACACGCATTGTTACCGCCCGGACTTCGACAACCATCTCGTCACCCAGGCGCAACAGCTCGGGATCACGTTTCTCGATGAAACCGACTTGTCCAGCGTCATCGAGAAAATTTCCGGGATGTGTCTTGCCGGAACACGGCGCGGCGAGCCGGTGGAAATTACCGCCGAGTTCGTGATTGATGCCACCGGGCCGCGCGGCTGCTTGCATCGGGCGCTGGGGCTGCCGGGAAAATCCTTTTGTTCATTGCCAGCCACCCAGGCGCTGTTCGCGCATTTTACTAACGTGGGCGACTTGCCGGAGAATTTTTCCACGCCCGGACAAATCCCGCCGTATCCACCAGAGCAGGCGGCAGTGCATCACATTTTTCCGGGCGGCTGGATTTGGGTTTTGAAATTCAACAATGGCATCACCAGCGCAGGAGTGGCCGCGCAGGACGCCCTGGCCGACGAACTGAATTTCAAGGAGGGCGAACCGGCGTGGCATCAGTTGCTGGAACGGCTGCCTTCACTCGCGGAGCTTTTTCAATCGGCGAGCGCGGCGACTCCTTTTATCCATTCACCACGCCTGTCGTTCCAAAGCGGAGTGGTCACGGGCGCACGCTGGGCGTTGCTGCCGTCGGCGGCAGGGTTTGTTGATCCGCTACTCTCGACGGGATTTTCGCTCACATTGCTGGGGATGCAACGGCTGGGCAAAGTCCTGAGAATGGGCTGGCGGGATTCCAGTTTTCAACCACGGCTCGATGACTATGCCGGACTGACCACGTTGGAATTAGAAACAGCTTCCCGATTGGTCGGCGCACTTTACGCCACGCTGGACCGCTTCGAG
>JANYDP010000468.1 GCA_025363535.1 Verrucomicrobiota bacterium
CATACAGTTTCTGAAGAAGAACACCGATGCCAGCGTCATCGGCTCGCCGCAGATCACCATCAACGACAATGAAACCGGCAAGCTCTTCGTCGGCCAGCAGGTGCCCATTCCGCAAAGCACCCAGGTTTCCTCCGTCGGCTCGCAAAACACCGCCATCACCTACAAGGATGTTGGCGTCGTCCTCGAAGTCACCCCGCACATCAACAACAACGGCGACGTGCAGTTGAAAATCCACGCCGAGTCCTCCACCGTGGTGCCCGGCGTGACCATTCTTCAAGGCGCGGTGTTTGACACGCGGAACTTCCGCACCGACCTCACGTCGCGGAACGGCCAGACGCTCGTCCTCGGCGGGATCATTCAGCGGCAGGTTTCGGACATCCAACGCCGCACGCCGATCCTGGGCTACATCCCCATCATCGAATGGGCCTTCAAGAAGCAAGACAAGACGCAGCATCAAGTGGAGCTGATGGTCTTTCTCCGCACCAAAGTCGTCCGCACGCCGGACGAGGCGAAGGAACTCCTGCAAGACGTGGACAAAAAAGCGCCGCAGTTAAAGAAATGGCAGGACGACAACCAGCTCAAACCCAAGAAACGCTGGTGAAATTTTTGCGCAACCCTCGATGCACCGTCGCGGCGGCGCGGCAGAGCGCTGCACTTTTTTCACCGGCTTTCTGCCGAAAGCCGCTGCGCGAGTTTGGCGGCGATTTTCCTTTGTGAACTTTCGCATCGCCGCCCATTCAAAACGCCAGGCGCTGGATTGGAGCCTGGCACTCGTCAGCCAGGGCATTGAATCTATCCTGGATTGCAGCGGGGATGCCGGCTGGGGTCTGCTCGTGGAGGAATCCGATCAAGCCCGTGCCTGCGCGGTGATTCGACAGTACCAGAAGGAAAACCGCCGCTGGCCGTGGCAGCAAAAAATCCTCCTCCCGGAAATTTCCTTCGACTGGGGCAGCCTCGCGTGGGTGTTCCTCATTGGAGTATTTTTCTGGTTGAGCGGACAGACTGCCAGCTTGCGCGACGCCGGCATGATGCGAAGCAGCGCCGTTGCGCGCGGCGAATGGTGGCGCTTGTTCACCGCGATTTTTTTGCACGCGGACCTTGCGCACCTGGCATCGAACGCGGTCATAGGATTCGTGTTGCTCAGCCTGGCGATGGGCCGCTGCGGCACGGGCATCGGCCTGCTCGCCGCGCTGCTGGCGGGGGCGGGCGGCAACGTGGCGTCGTGGCTGGTTTATCCCAGCGACCATCAAGGCCTCGGCGCTTCGGGCATGGTGCTGGGCTGCCTGGGTTTGCTTGCGGCACAATCGTTTCCCGATTTGAAGCACCATCCGAAAGCAATCAAGCTGGCCGTCACTGGCGTGGCGGCGGGCGGGATGCTGTTCGTCCTGCTGGGGCTGTCGCCGGGAACGGATGTGGTCGCGCATCTCGGCGGCTTTGCAAGCGGACTGCTGCTCGGAACACTGCTGGCCTTCTGGCCGCAACTGGCCCGCCACACCGCCACCAACCTTGCGGCCGGAGGAATTTTTTCCCTGCTGACCGTCATTGCGTGGTGGCTCGCCTTGGCAACACGCCGATGACCGCCGGTTCGCATGTTGGCGCGCATTCGGCGAGACTGGCGACTGGAAAGTCGCCAGAACCCGCAGGCTGGAAAGCCTGCGCCACGCAGCGCCGACATTCTTGTCGGCTGGTTCGGCGGATATTCCAGTCCCTGGTTCAGAACAGGGGCAAGCCCGTGCTGACTCACGGCAATATTTTGGAATTAATCCTTGCCACCAGACGGGCAAATGATACTTTCCACGCTCCTTAAATTTTAACTGAAATTGTTATGGCTAAATGTGAACTCACCGGCAAAGGCCCCGTCAAGGGCAGCATCATCTGGCGCAGTGGTAAATCCAAAAAAAGCGGCGGCATCGGCATGCACATCACCGCGATCACCAAGCGGCGCTTCCTGCCGAACTTGCAGCGCGTGAAGGCGCTCATGCCCAGCGGCGAGGTTCGCTACATCCGCGTATCCACCACGGCGCTCAAGAAGGGCCTCGTTGTCAAAGCGCCGAAGCGCACTTGGAAGAAAGACGCCGCCGCCCCGGTCGCTGCCAAGCCCGTGGCTCCTAAGAAAGCAGCCGCCAAGAAGGCGTAATTTATTTTCAACGGTGAAACAAAGCGAGGTGTTCAATCACCTCGCTTTTTTATTTGGCGGGTGTGTTGGTCAAGCCGGCGCGACGCTTGAGGGCTGCGATGTCCGCTTGCTCAAGGTAGTCCGCCAGATTTTTCCAGGCGGGGTTGAAACCAAATCCGCCATCCTTCATTTCCTTGATGGCTTCGGCTTTGGGCCAATTGCAGAACACAATCCGGTACAGCGCGCACATCGTGCCAGTGCGATCAGCGCCGCGCTGGCAATGGACGAAAACCGGAAGGTTGTTGGTGTCCGCAACTATTTTTAGAAAACGCACCACGTCCTCGTCGTTCGCCTGCCAGGGTTCCATCTTGATGTGTTCACGTTTCAGCCCGGTTGCGGAAATTTTTCCCTTGTCCGAATGAAAGGTGCGCAGGTTCACGACCGACTTCACCCCGAGTGTTTTCAATGCTGCCATGCCCTGCGCCGAGGGTTGCGCGCCGCGGTAGAAATTCGTGGTGAGTTGAAAACAGTTGGGCAATCCAGGCCGATCCAGCTTGACCGCCCAAGCTGCCGGACGTGCAGCCGTCTCCGCCGCCGGTGAAAAAATTGCGGTGAAAAAGAGCGCCACCGAAATGATTAATGCCAGTCTCGCTCGCACGGTCACTTCCCCTTGGTCCACTTCATCGTCGCGCGTTTGAGCTCGCGGTCAGACTCGCGTTTGTTGATGTCGTCGCGCTTATCAAACTCGGCCTTGCCTTTGCCGACGCCGAGCAGGACTTTCACTTTCCCATTTTTCCAGTGGAAGGAGAGGGCGATGAGCGTGTTGCCCTTGACCATCGCGAGGCCGGCCAGCTTGCGGATTTCCGCTTTGTGGAGGAGCAGCTTGCGCGGGGCTTTTGGCTCGTGGTTCTGGACGTTGCCGTGCGAATACTCGTCAATGTGCGCGTTGTAAAGAAATGCCTGTTCGTTCTCCACGCGCGCAAAGGCATCGCCGATCTGACCCTTGCCGGCGCGCAACGCCTTGACCTCGGTGCCGTGCAGCACAATGCCCGCCTCGAAGGTGTCGAGGATGTGGTAATCGCGTCGGGCTTTCGAGTTGGTGACGATGTCGGCCATGAAAAACAAAAGCTGAAATGCAAAAAGCTGAAAACTGAAATCATTTCAGCTTTCAGCTTGTCAGATTTTCAGATTTTCAGGCTAGTGCTTCTTCCGTTTCTTGGGCGCGGCCACGCGGGTCAGTTCGACCAGCTCGGGCATCTCGAAGCCGATCTTGTCTTCGATGATTTCCGTCAGCGCGATGTCCGCGACCCCCATGGTGCCGGGGTCCACCAGCGGGCGGCTGATGGCGCCGGCGCCGGAGTTAAGCTGGCGCACGCGCCGTGACACCAGGTTGATCAGAACGTTGGGGTTGCCAACTTTCTCCAATGCTTTTTTTGTCAGTTCAGAGTTCAAAGTATTTTGAAATTTAGCGTCGCAGATTAGCCGTTGAGCTGTTGAAAGCAATATAAAATTTGGGAATTCCGCTTGCGCCATCCCGGAGCTTTCCCTAAAACACACCCCGCATGTCTTTGTCCAGAAAATCATCGGCCGGTCATTCATTTGATCTGCAAAACTTTCTCGTCACGCGCACCGAAGCGGTCAACGCCGCGCTCGACACATTCCTGCCGTCCGAAAAAACCAAGCCCGCCACGATTCACAAGGCCATGCGTTACTCGCTCTTTGCCGGCGGCAAGCGGATGCGGCCCGCGCTCGTCCTCGCGGCGGCGGAAGCTTGCGGCGGAAGCGACATCGCCGCCATGCCGCTCGCGTGCGCGGTCGAGTGCATCCACACCTACTCGCTCGTGCATGATGATCTGCCGGGCATGGACAACGACGATTATCGCCGGGGCAAGCTGACGAACCACAAAGTTTTCGGCGAAGGCATTGCCGTGCTGGCGGGCGACGCCCTGCTGACGCAGGCGTTTGAAATTGCCGCGCAATGCAAAAGCTGGCCGCGCTATTCGCATCAGCAAATAATTTTGGAAATCGCGAAGGCGTCCGGTTCGTTGCAGCTCATCGCCGGGCAGGTGGCGGATCTGGAAGGTGAGGGGAAGAAGACTTCCGTGGCCCAGCTCCGCTACATTCATGAGCGCAAGACCTCCGCGCTGCTGTGTTGTTCCGTGCGGCTCGGCGGGATGAGCGCGAACTGC
>JANYDP010000503.1 GCA_025363535.1 Verrucomicrobiota bacterium
CGACCACAGTATTAATCAAACCCCTTTTTATTTACAAACAACACGAACGAAATTTTTTTATGTTCAAACATTTGCTCACACTTCTGCTCGCCGTCAGCTTCGCCGCGAACGCCGTCGCCAAAAAAGGCGACCTGCATTATCTCCAGCCCGGCCAGCCGGACATCGCCGTCGCGGTTGCGCCGCCGCCGCAACTTGGCTCGGCGGAGCAAAAGGCGGACTTGGAAACCGTCCGCGTCACCTACCGCGCCGCTGAAAAAGAAACTTCCACGAACACCGACAGCAAGATAGCCGTGTTTCATTTCACCGCGAGCGTCGGCCTGAACCTGGACGAAAAAATTTGCCGAAGACAACGGCGTTTTTTAAGAACGTGATGGACGACGCCAAAACGGTTGTCGGCGCAGGCAAAGAATTTTTCAAACGCCCGCGCCCGTTCGTGACCGACCCGGCGTTGGGGACCGGCAACGCGGACGACAGCTTCAGCTATCCCAGTGGACATTCGACCGAGAGCATGACGCTCGCGCTCGTGCTCGCCGACCTGCTGCCCAAGCACCGCGAGGCCATTCTTGAACACGGGCGCTGGATCGGCTGGCATCGTGTGGAACTGGGTCGGCATTATCCCACGGACATTTTTGCCGGCCGTTTTCTCGCGCAGCAAATCGTGGAGGAATTCAAAAAAAATCCCGCCTACGAAAAAGAATTCGCCGAGGTAAAACAGGAGCTTGAATCCGCGCTGGTTCAGGCCGCCCACTGACCCGCGCCGGTTGGGCGACCGGTTTAGTTGTGCTTGTAGAAGCGGGCTTGACTCCGCCGCCCCGTTCCCGGACTTTTTACGGGATTTATGCCCTTCATCCACGAAAATTTTTTGTTGCAAACCCGCGCCGCGCGCCGGCTCTACCACAACTTCGCCGAGGCCGAGCCGATTCTCGATTATCATTGTCACATCTCGCCGAAAGACATCGCCGAGAACCGCCAGTTCAAAAACCTTTTTGAAATCTGGCTCGAAGGCGATCATTACAAATGGCGCGCGATGCGTTCCAACGGTGTCGCCGAAAAATTCTGCACCGGCAACGCCGAACCCTTCGCCAAGTTTCAAGCCTGGGCCGCGACCGTGCCGCACACGCTCCGCAACCCGCTCTATCACTGGACGCATCTCGAACTGGCCCGCTACTTCGGCATCAACGAACTGCTCGACGAATCCACCGCCGCGCGCATCTGGAAAAGAGCCAACGACCAGCTCGCCACCCCGGCGCTGACCACGCAGGGCATTCTCAAAAAAATGCAGGTCAAGGTCGTCTGCACCACGGATGATCCGGTGGACGATCTGCGCCATCACAAAATGTTCGCCGCGTCCGGGCATCCCTCGACCATGCTGCCCGCGTTCCGGCCCGACAAGGCGCTAGCCGTGCATCAGCCCGAGGGTTTCAATGCTTGGGTGACAAAACTCGCCGCCGCCGCCGACACGGACATCAGCACCTTCGCGGACTTCCTCGCCGCGCTGGAACAGCGCCACGAATTTTTCCACGCGAACGGCTGCCGGCTTTCCGACCACGGCATGAACCAGAGCCTCGCCGACTTCTGTTCTGAAAAAGTTGCCGCGACGATCTTCGCCAAGGCCCGCAAAGGGAGGGCCGCTTCACCCGAGGAAGCCGCGCAGTTCGGCACGTACATGATGTTGTTCTTTGGCCGTCTCGACGCGTCGAAAGGCTGGACAAAGCAGTTGCATCTCGGCGCGCTGCGCAGCAACAACACGCGTCTCCTCCGCGAACTCGGCCCCGACACGGGCTTCGATTCCATCGGCGATTTTTCGCAGGCCAGCGCGCTCGCGGCGTATCTCGACAAACTGGATTCGGAAAACTCCCTGCCCAAGACGATCATCTACAATCTCAATCCGGCGGACAATTACATCTTCGCCACGATGATCGGCAACTATCAGGACGGCACGATTCCCGGCAAGATTCAGTATGGTTCGGGCTGGTGGTTCCTCGACCAGAAGGAAGGCATGGAATGGCAGATGAACGCGCTCTCGAATCTCGGGCTGCTCTCGCGCTTCATCGGCATGATCACCGACTCGCGCTCGTTCATGAGTTACCCGCGCCACGAATATTTCCGCCGTGTGCTGTGCAACCTGATTGGCCGCGATGTGGAGAACGGTGAAATTCCCGATGACGATTCGCTCATCGGCCCGATGATCCGCAACATCTGCTACCACAACGCGCGGCAGTACCTGGCGTTTCCGTTGCGGGATAATTCCGCGAGCCGCAAGCGTCCAGCGGTGCGGGTCAAATAATACCCATCTCAAAAACAACCGGTGCGTTGGTAGGGCGTCGCTGCTGCGACGCCCAGATGGAAGGCCGAGCAGCAGCTCGGCCCCACCGATGCAGTTACGCCGGCTTAACGGTGGTTCGCCAGGAGCGCGATCAGCCCCGCGGCCGCCAGCC
>JANYDP010000506.1 GCA_025363535.1 Verrucomicrobiota bacterium
CACGCCGGATGGAACGATCAAAAAGGGCGAGGTCTGTGACGCCGTGATCGTACGGACGCGGCAGATCATCGGCCGCACCGACGGCTCGTATGTGCGGTTCGACCGCAACGCCTGCGTGATCATTGACAAAGAATTGAACCCGCGCGGCACCCGTATCTTCGGACCGGTGGCCCGTGAATTGCGCGAGAAGAAGTTCATGAAGATTATTTCGCTCGCGCCGGAAGTGATTTGAATTATGGCAAAATTTCATGTGAAAAAAGGTGACGAGGTGGTGATTCTGGCCGGGGCCGAAAAAGGCAAGCGCGGCAAGCTCATCAACGTGGACACCAAGAGCGGCCGGGTGGTCGTGGAAGGTTTGAAAATGATCAAGCGCCACACCCGCAAAAGCCAGCAGCATCCGCAGGGTGCGATTGTCGAGCGCGAAGGCACCATTCACGGTTCCAACGTGATGGCGGCGGAAAAATTTGATGCGCGCGCGACCAAGCGCGGCGCGGCGGCCCCGGCCAAAGCATAACGATTGAATTGTCACGGCCAAATCCGTGACCCAAAAAAATGAAAGCCAGACTTTACGAAAAATACGTCAAAGAAGTAGCGCCGGCTCTCAAGGCCAAGCACAACTACTCGAACGTCCACTTGATCCCTAAATTTGAGAAGATCGTGATCAACATGGGCGTGAGCGCGTCGCTCGAAAAGAGCGCGATTGACGACGCCGCCAAAGATTTGACCCAGATCACCGGCCGCAAGCCGGCGACCAGCAAGTCCCGTCACAGCATCGCGAACTTCAAGTTGCGCGAAGGCCAGGTGATCGGCTGCCGCGTCACGCTCCGCAAGGACGCGATGTATGAATTTTTTGATCGCATGGTCGCAGCGGCGTTGCCCCGCATCCGTGACTTCCGTGGTTTGTCGCCGCGCAAGTTTGACGGTCGTGGCAATTACACGTTCGGCATCGCGGATCAGACGATTTTCCCCGAGATCGAACTCGACAAAATCAAGCGGACGCAGGGCATGGACGTGACGATTGTCACCACCGCCAAGACTGACGCCGAGGCGCTGGACTTGTTGAAGCTGATGGGCCTGCCGCTGGCGGAAGCCAAGGTGGTCGAAGTGAAAGCCGAAGCGAAACCCGAAGTTAAATAATTTTATGGCCAAGAAATCCTGGTTGGAACGCAATAAGAAGAAGCAGGAAACGGTGAAGAAGTACGCCGCCATCCGCGCTGAACTGAAGGCCAAGCACGATTACGCCGGTCTGTCGAAGCTGCCGCGCAACGCCAGCCCGACGCGCGTCGTCAACCGCTGCTCAATGAGCGGCCGCCGCCACGGTTATTTGCGCAAGTTTGGTTGTTCGCGTATGACCTTCCGCGAAGGCGCGTTGAACGGACTAATTCCCGGAGTGACCAAAGCAAGCTGGTAATAATATGATTGACCCGATTTCTGACATGTTGACGCGGATTCGCAACGGCCAAATGGCCCTGTTGCCGGCCGTCGTAATGCCGCACTCCAAAATCAAGGAGAGCATCGCCCACATCCTGAAGAAGGAAGGCTACGTGAGCGATGTGACGGTGGAAGGCAAGCTGCCCAAAAAACTCACGCTCAAACTGAAGTATCAGGACAAGAAGGGCGTGGTCGAAGGCCTCAAGCGCATCAGTTCGCCGGGCCTCCGCAACTACGTCGGCGCGACGGAAATTCCTCGCGTTCTCGGCGGCCTTGGTATTTCCATCATCTCTACGCCCGAAGGCGTGATGTCGGGAACGCAGGCCAAGAAGAAAAATCTCGGCGGTGAACTGCTCTGTTACGTCTGGTAAGAATTTTTGTTATGTCGCGAATTGGAAAACAACCGATAGCCGTTCCGCCCAAGGTAAAGGTGGAGGTCAAAGGCCAGCAGGTGCTGGTCGAAGGCCCGAAGGGCAAGCTCAATTTCAACCTGCCGGCCCGCACCAGCCTGAAGGTGGAGGGCGGCAACATTGTAGTCAGCCGCGCCGCTGATGACGCGCAGTCAAAGGCCTTGCACGGCCTGAGCCGCGCGCTTGTCAACAACATGGTCAAGGGCGTGAGCGAAGGTTTCGTCAAGAAGCTGGAAATCCAGGGCGTCGGTTTCAAGGCCGCCGTCGTCGGCAAGGTCGTGAATCTGAGCCTCGGTTATTCGCATCCGATCAATTACGACATCCCCGAACAAATCAAAGTCACGGTGGAAGAAAACACCAAGCTGACGATTGAAGGTCCGGATCGCCAGGTTGTCGGCCGCGTCGCCGCTGAAATCCGCGCTTACTATCCGCCGGAACCTTACAAGGGCAAGGGCGTCCGCTACGCCGGTGAACACGTCGTCCGCAAGGAAGGCAAGACCGTCCAATAACAATTAGCTGTCACGGCAAAAACCGTGGCGCATCAAAATGAGAACTGACAAGAAACAAAAGTTGCTGCAACTCCGTCACTGGCGTTTGCGGAAAAAAGTCATCGGCTCCGCCGTGCGTCCGCGCATGAGCGTGTGCTTTACGAACGAAAACATTTACGTTCAGTTCATTGACGACGCCGCCGGCAAGACGATTGCCGCCGCCACGACGACCAGCAAAGCCACTCCCAACAAGGAAAAGCTCGCTGCAAACGTGACCAGTGCCAAGACCATCGGCACGCTGGCCGCCCAGAGCGCGATTGCGAAGGGCATCAAGGAAGTCGTGTTCGACCGCGGAGGCGCGCGTTATCACGGCAAAGTCAAAGCCCTGGCCGACGCCGCGCGCGAAGCCGGACTTAAATTTTAACCATTAAACGATAAATACTGTGGCTGAAGAAACGAACATTGTACCGCCGACGAATACTCCGGCTCCGGCTCCGACATCGGGCGGCGGAGATTACCAATCACGCGGTCCCCGTGGGCCGCGTCGTGGCAAGCCGCGCGACAACCAGGATCAGGGCCAGGGCGATGGCATGGTTGAAAAGGTTGTCTTCATCAACCGCTCCGCCAAGGTCGTCAAGGGCGGACGCCGGTTCAGCTTCAGCGCGCTCGTCGTTATCGGCGACAAGGCCGGCCGCGTCGGCATCGGTCTGGGCAAATCCACTGAAGTGTCGGATGCGATCAAGAAGGGCGGCGAAGACGCCCGCAATCACATGGTCGCTGTTTCGCTGAAAGGCCCGACGATTCCACATGAAGTTTATTGCCGTTACGGCGGGGCGAAAGTGCTGCTCCGTCCGGCGTCTCCGGGAACGGGCATCATCGCCGGCAAGACCGTACGCGCCATTCTCGAATCCGTCGGCATCAAGGACATCCTGAGCAAGTCGCTTGGTTCCAGCAATGCCGCCAACGTGGTGAAGGCCACGCTGAAAGGCCTGTTGAGCCTGCGTTTGCAGGAAGACATTTACAAGAGCCGCGGTCTCCAGATGAAAAAAGTTGAAGCTCCGAAGGCTCCGGAAGCAACTCCTGCTGCCTAATTTTTATGCGACTACACGATCTCAAACCTCGTCCGGGTGCCAAACACCGCCGCAAGCGGCTAGGTCAGGGCGAATCCAGCGGGCGCGGCAAAACGGCCGGGCGCGGTGGCAAAGGCCAGACGGCCCGTTCCGGCAGTTCCATCCGCATTGGTTTCGAAGGCGGCCAGATGCCCCTCATCCGCCGCATCCCGAAACGCGGTTTCAACAACACGCGCCACACCACGACGTACATTCCCGTGAATCTCGAATCGTTGAACGTCTTTGAAGACGGCGCGAAAGTGGACGCAGCGGCCTTGAAGGCGCTCGGCCTGGCGAACGGCCCCGGTGCCGGCGTGAAAATTCTTGGCAACGGCGAAGTCACAAAGAAATTGTCGGTGATCGCCCACGCGTTCAGCGCCACCGCGCGCACCAAGATTGAAGCCAAGGGCGGGACGTGCGAAGTCGTCGTTACGTTCAAGGATCAGGTCAAAGTGGACGCTGCAAAAAAAGCTGCGTCGGCCAAGTAATTTAATCCGCCCACCCCACCATGTTTCGCAACATCGTCACCACGTTCGGCAATTGTTTCAAGATTCCGGAATTGAAATCCCGGATTTTGTTCACCGTTGGCGTGCTCGCGATCTGTCGGCTGGCGGCGCTCATTCCCATTCCGTGGTTGAACGGTGCGGCGCTGGCCGACTACATGGAGAAGAACGACCGCGGCGGCGTGCTTGGCATGTTCAGCATGTTCACCGGCGGCGGCATGGAGCATTGCGCCATCGGTTCGCTTGGCATCATGCCCTACATCAGCGCGACCATCATCATCCAGTTGTTGAGCGCGGTGATTCCGTCGTTGAGCAAGATGGCGCGTGAAGAGGGCGGTCGCACCAAGATCATTCAATACGGACGCTATCTAACTGTGCTGCTCTGCATCGGCTGGGGCACGGCTTCCGCAATCGGTTGGGAACATCCGGGAAATATTTTCAATGGCTTTCAAGGCAAACTCGTCGTTTACGACAACATCTGGTTGTATCGCATCCTCACGGTGATTGCGTTGACGGCCGGAACGATGTTGCTCATGTGGCTGGGTGAACAGATTACCGAACGCGGCATTGGCAACGGAATTTCCCTGATCATTACCATCAACATCCTGGCTCGCCTGCCGGCGGCGGCGCAGGGGCTTTATGACATGTTTTTTGGTGCGGCCAGTGCCACAAGCGGCAGGCGGACGATCAACATCATCATGTTGTTGAGCCTGCTGCTGATCGTCATTGCGGTGGTCATCGCCATCACCCAAGCGCAGCGGAAAATCCCGGTGCAATACGCCCAGCGCGCCGTAGGTCGGAAGGTTTATTCCGGCGGCACTTCGTTCATGCCTCTACGGGTAAACTATCCCGGTGTCATGCCAATTATTTTCGCCGGAGCCGTGCTGATGTTCCCGCAGCAGATTCTCCTGCTCTTGGGCAAGAGCTTGAACCAGCCGTTTCTCGCTGAACTGGCCCGCAAGCTGACGCAGGGTTCGCCGCTCTACCTCACGCTCTATTCGCTGATGATTCTGGCTTTCTCGTATTTCTGGGTCGCCACGCAGTTCAACGAAATCCAGATCGCCGACGATTTGAAAAAGAACGGCGGCTACATTCCCGGCGTCCGTCCGGGCCAGGCGACGAGCGATTACCTCCACAACTCAATGAGCCGGATCACGCTGGCGGGTGCGGTGATTCTGTGTGTCATCGCCGTGATTCCGCAGATTCTTTACGACCTGATGGGGATGCCCAACGCGGTCGCGCAATTTTTCGGCGGCACGAGCATGTTGATCACGGTGGGCGTGCTGCTCGACACGATGCGCCAGATGGAATCGCATTTGTTGATGCGGCATTACGACGGGTTTTTGAAGAAGGGCAAGTTGAAGGGCCGCTTTTAGTGAAACGTGAAACGTGAAACGTGAATTAACGCTTCACGATTCACGGTCACGCCTCACGCATGATCATTCTCAAGACCGAGCGGGATTTGGAAGCGATGCGGCCCGCGTGTGCGGTGGCTAGTGCGGTGCTGAACGAAGTCGCGGCCTTCATCCGGCCGGGGTTGACGACGAAGCAGGTGGATGAGTTTGCCGGTGAGCGGATCAAAAGTTACGGCGCCCGGAGCGCGTTTCTTGGGTATCGCAAATATCCGTGCCAGATCTGCATCTCGGTGAACGAGCAGGTCGTTCACGGCCTGGCGAACTGCAGCCAGTTGAAATTCGGCGACATCGTCAGTCTGGATGTCGGCGTGGTCTATAACGGTTTTATCGGTGACACGGCCAAGACCGTGGCGGTCGGTGGCTGCGGACTGGTTGCGCAGCAGTTGATGGATGTGACGGAGAAGTCACTCTACGAAGGCATCGCGCAGGCGCTGCCAGGGAATCGGGTCGTGGATATTTCACGGGCGATTCAAAAGTACGTTGAAGGCAACGGTTACAGCGTGGTGCGGGAATTTGTCGGGCACGGGGTCGGGCGGACGATGCACGAAGAGCCGCAGGTGCCAAATTTCGTGGACGGCAAGAAG
>JANYDP010000517.1 GCA_025363535.1 Verrucomicrobiota bacterium
CTATAATTCGCCGAAAACCAAACGCTCGCGCAAATCGCTGAACCGCGAATGGGAAATTTCCGTGAAGATGGCGCTCATCGCGCGTGACCTCATGGTCGGCAATCCCGCGCTGGCGAAAATGGGTTTTGGCGAAGAGGCCCAAGGTCATAACGCCATCGCGTCCGGTTTCCAAGGCCAGCGGCAATGGACGGATTACCAGCCTAACGGCGATTTTCTCGAAGCGATTTTGAACACGTCGTTCGATTGGAATGGCATCCGCGCGCCTTACATCGTCGCGACGGAAAACGATTGTCTCAACGGTGCTTCGATGCTGTTTGGAAATTTGCTCACGAACACCGCGCAGATTTTCGCGGACGTGCGGACGTATTGGAGTCCCGATTCCGTGAAGCGCGTTTCCGGCCACACGCTCGACGGTTACGCGGCGAACGGCATTTTACATTTAATAAATTCTGGCCCGGCGACTTTGGACGGAACGGGACAACAAGAAATTGACGGCCAACCGGCGATGAAACCATTCTGGGAAATTTCCAAAGCCGAGACGCAGAAATGTCTCGCTGCGACGACGTGGCATCCGAGCATCACGGAATATTTTCCCGGTGGCGGTTGGAGCACGCGGTTCCTCACGCGCGGCGGAATGCCCGTGACGATGTGCCGTTTGAATTTGGTGAAAGGCCTCGGCGCAGCACTGCAAATCGCCGAAGGCTACACCGTGGATTTGCCGGAAAAAGTCCACGACGCGCTGGATCAGCGCACGAACCCAACGTGGCCGACAACGTGGTTTGCGCCGAAGCTGACCGGGCAGGGCGCGTTCCGCGATGTCTATACCGTGATGAACAACTGGGGCGCGAACCACGGCTCCATCAGCTACGGCCACATCGGCGCGGATTTGATTTCACTGGCATCCATGCTGCGGATTCCGGTTTACATGCACAACGTGGCGGCGGAAAAAGTGTTCCGTCCGAGCACTTGGGCCGCGTTTGGCACGGCGGACTTGGAAGGCGCGGATTACCGAGCGTGCAAAAACTTCGGCCCGCTCTACGCGTGACTGATAGAAAGTTGACGCGGAAAAAATTCACTCCAAACTTCTCGCATGGCAACCGACGCGACGTTCAGCTCTTTTGAAAAGGAGTTGGTTCGGCTCGTCGGTATCTTTGAGCGCAACCTCGCGCACTACAAAAGTCCCGGCTACGACGAAGCCAGTTTGCGGAATGAATTTCTTGACCCGCTCTTTGCCGCGCTGGGTTGGGACATGGAGAACAAGGCCGGACTGATCCCCTCGCACCGCGAAGTCATCATCGAACGCCGCACCACGGACGGACGAGCGGATTACCTTTTCCAACCGGGTCGAAAGCCGCGCTTTGTCTGCGAGGCGAAGAAGCCCGCCGAGGAATTGCCGCCGCACGCGCAGCAGGCCAAGCGTTACGCGTGGACTATCGGCATCCGGCTCGCGGTGCTTTCCGATTTCGAGGAGATGAACATTTACGTCGTCTCCGGCAATCCGAACAAGAACAAGCCAGAAGCCGGCCTGTGGCGCAGCTACCATTTTAAGGAATACGCCACCAAGGCGCGGGAGCTTTGGGATTTGCTGGCACGCGACCACGTCGCCGCTGGCAGCGTGGAACAAGTCATCGCGACGCTGCCCAAGAAGCTCAAGCCCGACCGCAAAAAAGATTTCGACGAGGAATTCCTGACGTTCTTGGATGGCCACCGGCGCGCACTGGCTTCCGACCTCATCCGCCACAACGACCGCGAAGATTTGCTTGAAGGCACGCGGCTCAACGAAGCCGTGCAGTGCATCCTTGACCGGCTGTTGTTCATCCGCATCTCCGAGGCGCGCGGCATCGACACCGGCACGAAGCTTCAGTCATTGCTGGAGACTTGGCAGGCCAAACAGGAAAAATCCGACCGGCTTCGTGAAGAACCACCTGCTGGTTGGGGCGGCAGCGGTTTAAGCGCGAGCAAAGGAACGCTCTGGAATTCCATTGTGCGCCACGTTCGCGCGCTGGATCGCCGCCCGCCGTCGCACGTTCCCTATTTCAACGGCAATCTGTTCAAGCAGCACTTCAGCGAAGAACTCGTCGTGGGCGATGTCTGGCTCGCGGATTTCATCGCGGCCATCAGCGATGACGAATCGGCCTACAAGTTCGGCTATGTGGCCGTGGAAATTCTCGGCACGATTTACGAACGCTTCCTTGGCAAGATCGTCCGCCCGCAGGGACGTGGCGCGACCATTGAGGAAAAGCCGGAAGTCCGCAAGGCGGGCGGCGTTTATTACACCCCGCGCTATATCGTGGAATACATCGTGGAGCAGACCGTTGGCAAATTGCTCGAAGGCAAAAAACCTGAAGAGACCTTGAAGCTCCGCTTTCTCGATCCCGCCTGCGGTTCGGGCAGCTTTCTTTTGCGCGTGTTCGAGCGTGTCTGCGAACACTGGCTGCAATGGCTCACGGATAATCCCGCAAAGCAAAAAAAGGATTTGTGCTGGTTGGATGATAAGACCAACGCCCTGCACCTGACCGTGCGTGCCAAGCGGCGGATTCTGCGCGAGACGGTTTATGGCGTTGACCTCGACGCGCAGGCCGTGGAAGTCACGCAACTC
>JANYDP010000524.1 GCA_025363535.1 Verrucomicrobiota bacterium
TTTCAATTCGCGCGGCGAGCCGGCGGACTTGAGCGGCTACCAACTCGGCGGTAGCATCAGCTACACATTCCCGAACGGCAGCACGCTTCCCGGCGGCGGTTTCCTGGTGGTCGCGCGTTCGCCGTCGGATTTGCAAAATGCCTACGGTCTTACTGGCGTGCTGGGACCTTACGCAAACACACTGCCGAACAGTTCGGGAACGGTGACGTTGCTCAATCAGTCCGGCGCGGTTTTTCTGCAGGTGGATTATTCCGATCAGCCGCCCTGGCCGGTGGCGGCGGACGGTGCGGGTCATTCGCTGGTGCTGGCTCATTCTTCTTATGGCGAGAACAATCCGCTGGCCTGGGCCGCAAGTGACTCCATCGGCGGTTCGCCGGGACGGCTCGATCCGTTCACGCCCGATCCGGTTCGCAGCGTGGTGATCAACGAGTTTCTCGCGCACACCGATCCGCCGGACTATGACTACATTGAACTTTACAATCACAGCGCGCAGCCGGTGGACATTTCCGGTTGCGTCATCACTGATGATGCGGCGACAAACAAATTTGTCATTCCACCGGGCACGATTTTGCCGGCGCGCGGATTTGCGGCTTACTCGGACACGAATCTAACTTTCAACTTGAACGCCGCCGGTGAAACCATCCTTTTCAAAAATGCCAACGGCACGCGGGTGATTGACGCCGTGCTGTTCAACGGTCAGGAAAATGGTGTGGCTACCGGACGTTTTCCCGACGGTGGCGACCAGTTCTATCGGCTCGCTGCGAAAACTCCCGGTGCCACGAACGCGCCGATTCGCACGAGCGACATCGTCATCAATGAACTGATGTATCATCCGATTTCCGGGGACGACAACGATCAATACGTCGAGCTGTATAATCGCGGCACGAACTCCGTGAACCTCGGCGGCTGGACATTGAGCGATGCCGTCAGCTTTCGGTTTCCGACCAACGCCGTGCTAAAGCCCGATGGCTATCTCGTCGTGGCCAAGTTGGCCGCGCACTTGATGACGAATTACGCGAACCTCAATGCGACGAATTGTTTCGGCGATTTTAGCGGCAAGCTTTCGCATGGTGGCGAGCGTCTGGTGCTGACCAAACCGGTGCCGCACACGATGACCGTTAATGGTTTAACCGTGACCAATCCCTTGGACATTGCGGTGGATGAAGTGACCTACGGCAAAGGCGGTCGCTGGCCGCAATGGTCGGCCGGAGGCGGCAGCAGTCTGGAACTGGTTGATCCGCGCGGCAACCAACGCCTCGCTTCAAACTGGGCCGACAGCGATGAAACGCACAAGGCTCCGTGGACGCAAATTTCTGCGACCGGCACGATTGACAATGGCGATGTGACTGCCGATCAATTGCAGGTTCTTTTGCAAGGTGCGGGCGAGTGTCTTGTGGACAACGTGCAGGTGCTCACCGGCGGAACCAATCTCATCGCGAACTCCACATTTGAAACCGATGCGAGCGGCTGGACTGCTGAGGGCACGGAATCACAATCAAGCTTGGAAACCACCGAGGGTTTTAGCAGCAGTAAGTCCTATCACATCCGGGCGGTAGAACGTGGCGACAATCAAGTCAACCGCGTGCGGACACCGCTGACCACAGCGCTGGCTTCCGGCACCACCAATGTCACGTTGAAAGCGAACGTGCGCTGGCTCAAGGGACAGCCGCAGTTAATGCTGCGACTGCGCGGCAACTGGCTCGAGTGTGCCGGCGTGCTGGCACTACCGGTCAGTCCCGGCACGCCCGGTGCGCGCAACAGTCGGTTCATCACGAACGCGCCGCCCGCGATTACTGCGGTGCAACATTCGCCTGCCCTGCCTGCCGACAGCGAGTCCATCGTCGTCACCGCGCGCGTGCAGGATCCGGACCGCGTTGCTTCGGTGGTTTTGAATTATCGCCTCGACCCCAGTGCGAGTTACGCGACGCTGGCGATGACCGACAATGGCACGGGCGGTGACGCCGTGGCGGGAGACGGTATTTTCAGCGCGACGATTCCCGGACAAGTGGCGGGAACGATGATCGCCTTTTATGTGCAGGCCACGGATGGTTTTTTGCCAGCCGCTACGGCCACTTTCCCGAACGATGCACCGAAGCGTGAATGTCTCGTGCGCGTGGGCGAAATTCAACCCACGGGAAATTTTCCCGTCTATCGCATCTGGATGACGCAGGCGACGCAAAACACCTGGACCAGCCGCAACAAGTTGGACAACACGCCGCTTGACGTGACGTTCGTTCTCGGCAATTCCCGCGTGATCTACAATACCTCGGCGCTGTATGCGGGCAGTCCCTACATTGCGCCGGGATATACCGGGCCTGCCAGCGGCCGCTGCGGCTATGCCATCACCACGCCTGACGATGATTTGTTTCTGGGCGAGACCGATCTGGTTCTCGACTGGCCCGGCGGTCACGGCGGCGAGACGAGCGCGTTGCAGGAGGAGATGGGCTACTGGATCGCGGACAAACTAAATCTTCCGTTCAGCCATCGCTATATCATCCGCCTGCACGTGAACGGTGTGACCGACGACGCGCGGCAGGGCGTGTTTGAAGCCGTGATGCAACCAAGCGGAGGTTATATTGATGAATGGTCGCCCGCTGACACCGGCGGCCAGTTCTATAAAATTGACCGGGCGTTTGAGTTCAATGATGCGGGCAGTCTGGTCGCTGATCCGCAACCACGCCTGCAAAATTACACCACCACTGGCGGCCTCAAGAAATTTGAAAAATACCGGTGGAATTTCCAGCCGCGTTCCGGCACGGATCTCAACGACTACACAAATATTTTTGCGCTCGTGGATGCCGTGAACGCCACCGCGCCGGAGCCTTACACGTCTTCAACTTTCGGTCTGGTGGATGTGGAAGAGTGGATGCGGATTTTCGCGACGGAACACATCATTGCCAACTTCGATGCTTACGGCCATGAGCTCGGCAAGAACATGTATGGCTACAAGCCGGCGCAGGGTAAATGGCAGCTTTATATGTTCGATCTCGACTGGCTGATGTTGGCGGCGGCGCAAACGGGACGCACTGCCAGTTCGGCAAATTTATTCCTCGCCGACGATCCGACCATCACGACGATGTATGCGTATCCGCCCTTCCTTCGGGCCTATTGGCGGACGGTTCAAGACGCCGTCAACGGGCCGTTGATCGCGGCGACTTGCAATCCGGTCATGGATGCAAAATATCAATCGCTCCTCGCCAACGGCATCGCCTGGTGTGACGGTCAGGCGCTGGGCAATCCGTCTCCCGTCAAACAATGGTTCGCGGATCGCCGGACTTTTTTGGTCAACCAACTGGCTGGCGTCGCGGCCAATTTTTCAATCGGGAGCGCCGCGAATTTTACGGCGACGAATAATTTGATCACGCTGACTGGCAGCGCTCCGATTTCAGTGACCACCATCACCGTGAATGGCCAAGCTTGGCAGGTCACTTGGACGAGCGTCACGAACTGGTCGTTGAAACTGGCGGCGGGCACAGGCACCAACCAGTTCAATGTGGCCGGTTATGATTCGCGCAGCAATCTGGTGGGGAACGCGAGCAATGTGGTCACGGTGGTTTATACGAACGCATCGCCATCGGCGGTCGGCGCGCTGGTCTTCAATGAATTGATGTATGCCCCCGTCTTGACGGATGCCGAGTATGTCGAGCTGTTCAACACGTCCAGCAACGCGGCGTTTGATCTTTCTGGCTGGAGCGTCAATGGTCTTGGCTACACTTTTCCCGGCGGCAGCGTGCTGGCTCCGCGCAGCTATTTCACCTTAGCAAAAAATCGCACGGCCTTCGACACCGCCTATGGTTCAAGCATCCAGGTCTTTGACGAATACTCCGGCAATTTGCAATCCGACGGCGAAACTATTTCGCTGTTGAAACCCGGCGCGTTGCCCGGTCAGGAAATCGTGGTGGATCGCGTGCGCTATGAAAATATTCCGCCGTGGGCATCCGCCACCAATGGCGCTTCATTGCAGCTTGTGGACGCGCAGCAGGACAACAGCCGCGTGGCCAATTGGAGCGTCGGCAGCGGAGTGGTTGCGACGCAAAATCTGTCGCTGCTCGTCTATACTAATGCTTGGAAATTCATGCAGGTTTCCAATCTCGATGGTGTGAACTGGACCGCCCCGGCCTACAATGATGGTGCTTGGCCGTCCGGCCCTGGCTTGCTCGCATTTGAAGACAACGCGGCGATTGTGCCGCTGATCAAAACCACGCTCAATGACCCGCGCATTGCAACCAACGGCATGACTTCGGGCCACGCCTACTACTTCCGAACCAAGCTCGTGCTCACCACCAACCTGGCCGGTTTCACCATCGCCGCCAGCGCCTATCTGGATGACGGCGCGGTGTTTTACGTCAATGGTGTCGAGGCGGCGCGTGTGCGGATCGCTGCTGGCGTGGTGACGAACCTGACCTTCACCACCGCCCAACCTCCCGGCGGCGACGCCACCAGTCCAGACCTGTTCACACTCGACGCTTCCTTGTTTGCGGCGGGCACGAATGTCATCGCCGTGGAGATGCATCAAAATGTGTCGGGCAGTTCGGACATCACCTTTGGTTTGAAACTTGACGCAACGTTCGCCGGCAATTCCATTGCGGTCATCACGCCCGGCACGACAAATTCCGTGGCGACAACGCTGCCGGCTTTTCCACCGCTTTGGCTCAATGAAGCGCAGGCCGTCAATGTGACCGGTCCGACGAACAATGCCGGCGCGCGCACTCCGTGGGTGGAGCTTTACAACGCGGGCACCAACGCACAGAGCCTGGCCGGATTTTATCTTTCTGACAATTACACCAATCCGGTCAAGTGGGCGTTCCCGACCAACATCGCAATTCCCTCGAACGGATTCCTAGTGGTCTGGTGCGATGGTCAGACGAATCAAACCACCACCAACTCCCCGCACACCAGCTTCACCCTCGCGTCCGGCGCGGGCCGCGTGGCGCTCGCACGGTTGATCAACACGAACGTCCCGCAAATTTTGGATTATCTCAATTACACCAATCTGCCGAACAACTGGAGTTACGGCGACGTGCCGGACGGCCAGCCGTTTTATCGGAGCCAGATGTTTTTCGTCACGCCCGGGGTCACGAATAAAAACGCCCTGCCGCCCATCTCGGTGTTCGTGAACGAATGGCTGGCCGACAACGCTTCAACCATTGCGAATCCATTCGGCGGCAAGTTTGACGACTGGTTTGAACTTTACAATCCGGGCACGAACACCGTGGATCTCGGTGGCTATTATCTTACCGGGACGTTGACCAACAAAACAAAATTCCTGATTCCCAGCAACGGCCAATACCTGATTCCACCGCATGGATTTTTCTTGGTCTGGGCGGACAACAACAACGCGCAAAACAGCACCAACCGCCCGGAATTGCACGTCAATTTCAAACTCAGCAAGGCCGGGGACGCGGTCGGTTTGTTCAGCCCGGACGGCACGGCGATTGATGCGCTGTCGTTCGGCGCGCAAACGACTGATGTGAGCGAAGGGCGTTATCCCGACGGCACCGCGACGATCCGCACCATGCCGACGCCGACGCCGGGCGCGGCAAACGTGGTTCCCAACACGACACCCACGCTTGCGTCCATCGGCGACAGAAATTTAATCCTGGGTCAGACGTTCGCTTTCAGTGCGAGTGCCAGCGACACCGATCTGCCGCCGCAAAATCTTACCTTCACCTTGGGTGCCGGCGCTCCCGTCGGCGCGGGAATCAATTCAGTCAGCGGCCAGTTCAATTGGACGCCGAACACCGCGCCGCGCACAAATGTTGTAAGCGTTGTCGTGACGGACAACGGGATTCCAAATTTGAGCGCGACGCAGACGTTCACCGTCACGGTTTATTTGCCGCCGACCTTGAGCGGCTACCGCGTGGGCGGAAATCAATTCGCCCTTGCCTGGGCGGGACTTCTGGGCGAGACGTATCAGGTGGAATTCAAAGACAATCTTAACGCCGCCATCTGGACACCTCTCGGTGCGCCGCTTTCCGGGACGGGCGCAACTCTTGTTATCACCGATGAACTCGACAACGCTTCGCAGCGTTTCTTTCGCGTGAGGGTCTTGCCGTAATCATCCGATATAATTAACACTTCATCATGCGACGATTTTTTACGCTGACGCTGGCCCTGACTGCCGCCCTGGCGGCACCGGCTGCAAACATGACGCCGATTGCGATCACCGGTTTCAACCGGGATTTGGTGATTGAAAGCGGTGCGTCGGGACCGCCATTCAGCGTCGCCGCGGAATTTAATCCGGGCGAAAACACGGCGTTCTATCAGGCAGGATTGTCCGGCAAAACCTACGGCCTCCCGGCGTCCGGAGCGTTTACCAATGCGCTCGGCGACGGCACAACTTTTCAATTCCAACCCTACACGGGCAACAACGCCTTGGTCTTGAGCAGCGCCACGGGCATTAGTTCCGGCACGGTGAGCTTGGTAACGCCGTTGATCTATAATCGCATCGTCATCCTCGCCAATTCCGGCGGTGGCGGCGGCACGCCAAATCTGACGCTGACCTTCACCGACGGCAGCACGTTCGTCACGAATTACAACGCGCCGAATTGGTTTTTCAACACCGGATTTGCGCTGCAAGGTGTCGACCGCATCAACCTCACCAATGGCAGCACCGGCGGTGGGCCGAGTGATCCGCGCTTTTATCCGACGACAATTAATTTGAACGGATTGTTTGGTGTGACCAACAAGCCGCTCGCCAGCCTGACATTCAATCAGGCGGCCGGCGCGGGAGTGACGGCGATTTACGCGGTCAGCGGCGATCCAGCCACGAACATGACGCCGATCGCAGTCACTGGTTTCAACCGGGATGTGGTGGTTGACAGCACCTCCTCCGGACCGCCTTACACCACGGCGCTCAATTTTAACCAAGGTGAAAATACCGCGTTCTATCGCGCGGGATTGTCGGGCAAAAGTTTCGGCCTGCCTGCGTCGGGCAACTTCACCAGCGCGCTGGGCGATGGCACGCTGTTTCAATTTCAATCCTACTCCGGCAGCAACGCGCTGGTTTTGAGCGGCGACACCGGCATCACCAACGGCACGCTCACGTTGGCGACGCCAGCGACTTACAGCCGCATCGCCGTCCTCGCGAACTCCGGCAACGGCACGAGCGGCACGGGCACGCTGATACTTCGCTTCAGCGACAATACGACTTTTGTCACGAATTACTACGCGCCGAACTGGTTTAACGACCCGACGAACATCGCGTTGCAAGGCGTCGAACGCATCAATCTCGCCACCGGTGCCACGAGCGGTGCGACCACGAATCCTCGCTTTCATCAAGCCACGATTGATCTTGCGGCCGCGCTGGGTGCGAATAACAAACCATTGGTCAGTCTTACGTTCAACAAGCCGCTGGCCAATTCCACCGGCATCTATGCGGTCAGCGGCCTTTTGTCCGCGTCGGCGACGAACATTTTTACTCTGGCGGTCGTCACCAATCTTCCGGCGGCAAATCTTCAGACCGTGTCCGCAACTCTCAACGGACAAGTGCTCGCCACCGGCGGTTCTGTGCCCACCATCACGCTCTATTTCGGAACGGCGGATGGCGGAACCAATGTCGGAGGGTGGACACAGAGCATTGTGATCGGCGCACAATCGGGTTTGTTCACTCAAGCGGTTGCCGGACTTTCGCCAAACACGCTTTATTATTTCAACGCCAAAGCTGTGAATGCTGCGGGAACTTCCTGGGCTTCGCCTTCCAAAACTTTTACGACGCTCACGCCCTCACTTGCGAGTGTCACCAATCTTCCCGCGACCGGCGTGCAAGCCACTTCAGCCACGCTCAACGGACAGGTGGTTTCCACCGGCGGCGACACGCCTTCAGTCACGGTCTATTACGGGCCGAACGATGGCGGCACCAGCGCCGCTGCGTGGTTGAACAGTCTTGCGTTGGGAGCGCAGGCCGGAGTTTTTGCGCAGACGGTTTTCGGGCTGGCCACCAACACGACTTATTACTTCACCGCCCGCGCCGTGAACAGCGCGGGCACAGCGTGGGCGGCTCCGTCCAAATTTTTCACGACGCTGGCGACGAATCCGGTCCAGTCCCTCACCGCCGTTCTCACTTATCACAACGACAACGCGCGGCTTGGCGCGAACACCAATGAAACTTTGCTCACGCTGGGCAACGTCAACACCAACAGCTTCGGCAAATTATTTAATTATGCCGTGGACGGTTTTGTTTATGCGCAGCCGCTAGTGCTCACGAATGTTTCCATTCTCGGCAAAGGCGTGCATAACGTCTTGTATGTGGTCACGGAGCACGAAAGCGTTTACGCCTTCGACGCCGACAGCAATGCGGGCGCGAATGTCGCACCGCTCTGGCAGGTGAGTTTTCTGATCAACGGCGCGACGACGGTTCCCGCCGGTGATGTCGGCACGAGCGACATTACCCCGGAAATCGGCATCACCAGCACGCCGGTGATTGATCCGATCACGGGGACAATTTATATCGAAGCCAAAACCAAGGAGGCGGGAGTTTATGTTCACCGGCTGCACGCGCTGGATGTGGCCACGGGATTGGAACGCACGAATTTTAACAGCCCGGTCATCATCGCCGCGACCAACTATTCCGGCGTCGGCAGCGGAGACAACGACGGTGCGGGCCACGTTCTCTGGAATCCGATGCGCGAGCACAACCGTCCCGCGCTCGCGTTGTTGAATGGAAAAATTTATATCGCCTACGCCTCGCATGGCGACAACACGCCGTATCACGGCTGGCTGTTTGCCTACAATGCCACGAATGTCGCGCAGCAAACGAGCGTCTATAACACCACGCCCAACGGCGGGCAGGGTGGTTTCTGGCAGGGTGGGGGAGGGGCGGCGATTGATGCCTCGGGGAATATTTATCTGATGACCGGCAACGGTTCGTTCAACGCCACCGGCGCCACATTTGATCCATCCACGAATAATTTTTCAATGAGCGCGATAAAATTTTCCACGACAAATGGAATCCGGGTGACGGACTATTTCACACCGTTCAACCAGTCCTCGCTTAGCGGCGCGGATTCGGATCTGGGTTCCGGTGCGCCAATTGTTTTGCCTGATTCGGCGGGTGGAGGCGGACACACGCACCTACTCGTGGTCGCCGGCAAATCGGGAATGATCTATCTCGTGGACCGCGACAACATGGGTCACTTCAACGCGGCAAATGACAGCCAGATCGTGCAGTCGTTCAGCGGGCTGGCGGCTGGCGGTCAGAACGGCAATTACGCCACGCCCGCGTACTTCAATGGCCTGCTTTATTTCATCGGCATGAACGACAATCTGCGTTCCTACCGCATGACCAACGGGACGATTCTCACCACGCCGACGCTCGGCTCGACGACCTTCGGCACCAAGGCCAGCAGTTCGCCAAGCATTTCCGCGAACGGCACCAACGATGCGATTCTTTGGATGATTGAGTCCGAGGGGCAGAATCCCGTCGGCTCCGCCGTGTTGCGCGCCTATAACGCCACGAATGTCGCCCAGGAAATTTACAACAGCAGCCAGCTTATCTCGCGCGATGATCCCGGCACGTCCGTGAAATTCACCGTGCCGACGATTGCCAACGGCAAAGTTTACGTCGGCGGACAATACGTCGTGTCCGTTTTTGGCAACGGCGTTTTCCTGACGACCCCGACCATTGCGCCAAACGGCGGCACATTTACCAACTCGGTGACGGTCACGCTTGCCGACGCCACGCCGGGAGTCACGATCTATTACACGTTGGATAATTCAACCCCGACGACCAACTCGCTGCTCTACGCGGCACCGTTTGTTTTGTTCAACAGTGCGAATGTGCAGGCGGTCGCGGTCAAGGCCGGGTCCGTCAACAGCGGCGTGGCCAGCGCCA
>JANYDP010000574.1 GCA_025363535.1 Verrucomicrobiota bacterium
CGCTTGGTCAGCAACGAAGTCAGCGCGACGGCGAGCGTAACGCCCGCGCTCGGTCCGTCCTTGGGGGTGGCCCCGGCGGGAACGTGGATGTGGACGTCAAATTTATCGTGATCGGCCAGGTCCATTTTCAGGACACTCGCCTGGCTGCGCAGATAACTCAGCGCCGTCTGAGCACTTTCCTTCATCACGTCGCCGAGCGAGCCGGTCAGCAGCAGGCCGCCTTTGCCGGGCATCCGCGTTGCTTCGATAAACAGCACTTCGCCGCCCACGGGCGTCCAAGCCATGCCTGTGGCAATGCCGACTTCCTTGATGGCTTCGGCGGTTTCGGAAACAAACCGCGCCGCGCCGAGCAGGTCTTTTAGGCCATCCGGCTTCAGTTCCAAGGGCTTCTTGGACGCGCCGTTGCTGACGATTTTGCGCGTGGCCTTGCGGGTGATGGAGGCGATCTCGCGTTCGAGCTGCCGCACGCCGGCTTCGCGCGTGTAGTCTTGAATCAGTGCGCGAATGGTGGCATCGGGAATTTTCACCTCGCCCTTTTTCAGGCCGTGCTCTTCCAACTGGCGCGGCACCAGATAGCGCTTGGCGATCTGAAGCTTTTCCGTTTCCGTGTAGCTGGGCAGCTCGATGATTTCCAAACGGTCGCGCAGCGCGGCGTGAATGGGATCCAGCCAGTTGGCGGTGGTGATGAAGAGTACGCGCGACAAGTCGAACGGCAGATCGAGATAGTAATCCGAGAAGGTGCTGTTTTGCGCGGGGTCGAGCACTTCGAGCAGAGCCGACGCGGGGTCGCCGCGAAAGTCCGCGCCGATCTTGTCCAGTTCGTCCAGCAGGATGACGGGGTTGCGGCTCTCGACGCGGCGCAGGGTCTGGATGATGCGTCCCGGCAGCGCGCCGACGTAGGTGCGGCGGTGGCCGCGGATTTCCGCCTCGTCCCTCATGCCGCCGAGGGCGATCCGGGCGAACTTGCGGCCGAGCGCGTCGGCCACGCTTTTGCCGAGTGAAGTTTTGCCGACGCCGGGCGGGCCGACCAGGCAGAGGATGGGGCCTTTGATCTGTTTGCGGCGCTTGATGACGGCGAGGAATTCCAGCAGGCGGTCTTTGACTTTCGTGAGGCCGAAATGCTGTTCGTTCAGAATTCGTTCGGCCGCGACCAGATCCAGCTTGTCCTCGGTTTCCCTTTCCCAGGGCAGGTTGAGAATCCAGTCGAGGTAATGGCGTGTGACGCCGTATTCCGCAGCCGCAGGCGGGGTTTGTTGCAGGCGATCCAGTTCCTGCACCGCCACCTTTTTCACTTCCACCGGCAAAACGGTCCGTTCAATTTTTTCGCGGAGGCTGGCAATCTCGGTGGAACTGGCATCGGTTTCGCCCAACTCGCGCTGGATGGCGCGAAGCTGTTCGCGCAGAAAAAAGTCGCGCTGGGTTTTGGAAATGGAAGTGGCGACATCAGTCTGGATTTTGGAACTGAGCGAGAGGACTTCATGCTCGCGACTGAGCATCGGCAGCAGAAAGGTGAGGCGCTCCTTGACGGAAGTCATCTCCAGCAGTTTCTGCCGTTCTTCCAGGCCGAGATTCAGATTGGCAGCGATCAGGTCGGTGAAATGGCCGGGGTCTTCCGTATTAAGCGCGGCGATTTTAATCTGATCAGACAGCGCGGGCGAGAGCTTGATGATCTCCTGAAACTGCGTCTGCGCATTTCGCATCATCGCGGACAATTCGAGCGAGTCCTCCTTCACGTCCTTGAGCAGTTCGAATTTGGCGGTGAGGTAAGGGTCGGCGTCGGTGTAGGGGTCAAGACGAATGCGCCACAACCCCTCGACGAGCACGCGGACGCTGTTATCCGGAAACTTCAACATCTTGAGCAGCCGCGCGGCGCAGCCGACTTCGTGCATCTCGCCCGGGGCGGGATTCTCTGCCTCGGGGTTGCGCTGCAAGACCACGCCCAGCAGTCGGTCGCCGCCGACAACATCGTCAATGAGTTTGATGCTTTGCGGGGTTTCGACGAGGAGCGGCGCGACCATGCCGGGGAAAATGACGATGTCCGAAAGGCCGAGGACAGGCAGTGTTTGGGGCAGAGACTGAGCCGAGATGCGGGCGGGTGTTTCCGGATCCCCGGAGCTGCCGAGGATGCTGATAAATTCTGTATCGGGTGAACTCATCGTTGGATCATGCTACAAAGTTGGAGGCGGCCACCCGGAAAAAGATCCGGGAGGAATTTAATTTCCCTTGGCCACGAAGACCTTGGAAGTTTTCCCGTGTCCCTGAACCAAGGGCACATCAATGCGCAAAAAGCCATTCACATACGCGGCCTTGGCCTGACTGAGATCGTGGCCGGAGGGCAGATCCAGCGTAGTTTCAAACGGGCCGTAGCTGATGGCCATCTGGAGGAAATTGCACTTGGGCCCCCGGCAGCCATCCACGCGATGACCGCTGATGCGGAGTCGCTGGCCCTCCACGGTGATCTCAAGGTTCTCGCTGCGCATGCCGGCCAGTTCGACTTTGATCACGAGACCGTTGTCAGTGGAATAGACGTCGGTGTTGGGGTTCCACTGCGCCTTGGCTGCGCCATCATGCGGCCCTGACGAGAGGGTTACGAAATGCAGGGAAGAACTGACTTTGCACATGGCCATTGGTGGATGGAAATTATCTCAAGGTGATGCGTGGCGCAAGGGCGCTATTGCATTTTCACGATAATCTGCGACGGCCCACCCTTCCGTTTGCGCAGGGTTACTGAAGGTTGCGGCCGGGCCGACTGCCGGCCGCTACAGCCGCAATGCGTGTCGCGCGCAAAACTAAATTTGGGGCGATGCAGTTTGGCCCGCAGAAAGAGTGCGGCGGTGGTTGCGACGATCAAGAGAGAAATAAATTGCTGCCAATTCATGCTGCCAAGATACCCGCAAACGTTTGCCCCGCAACCGGTGATTTATTTTCCGTGCGGCCTCCGCTCATCCCCACATCTGCCGGTCCAACGAGCGGAACTGGATTGCCTCGGAAACGTGGTCGCCGAGAATTTTTTCCGCCCCGGCCAGATCCGCGATGGTCCGTGCCACTTTCAAGATGCGGTCGTAGGCGCGCGCGCTCAGGTTCATGTCGGTCATCGCAAATTTCAAAAGTTCCTTCGTCGGCTCGTCGAGGTCGCAGAATTGTTTCAGTTCCTTGGAACCCATGCGCGCGTTGCAGGTGATCTTGGGCCGCTCCTTGAACCGTGCGATTTGCCGCTGGCGCGCGGCGATGACACGCTCGCGGATTTGCGCCGAGCTTTCGCCGGTTTTCTCGCCGGCCATTTCGCGGAACTTCACCGCCGGCACTTCGATGTGCAGATCAATCCGGTCCAGCAGCGGGCCGGAAATGCGGCCCAGATAATTTTGAATCTCGCGCGGCGAACTTTTTGATTCGTGCGGCATCTTGCCATCCGGTGTCGGATTCATGGCGGCGATTAACATGAATTGGGCGGGAAAGGTCAGGGTGCCCGCCGCGCGTGAAATGGTAACGCGGCCATCTTCCAGCGGTTGGCGCATGGTTTCCAAAACGCTGCGCTTGAACTCCGGCAACTCGTCGAGAAAAAGCACGCCGTGATGTGCGAGCGAAATTTCTCCGGGGGTCGGATTGATGTTGCCGCCCAGCAAACCAGCGTCGGACGCGGTGTGATGCGGCGCACGGAAAGGGCGCTGCGTGATCAACGCCTGCCCGGCCGCGAGCAGGCCGACGATGCTGTGGATCTTGGTCGTTTCCAGCGCCTCATCTAATGTGAGCGGCGGCAGAATGGTGGCGAGGCGCTTGGCCAGCATGGATTTTCCGGTGCCGGGCGGGCCGATGAGCAGCGCGTTGTGGCCGCCGGCGGCCGCGATTTCCAGCGCGCGTTTCACATTCTCCTGGCCTTTGACCTCGGCGAAATCCGCTTCGTCGTCCGGCGAGTGTTCAAACATTTTGGCGAGGTCCACCTTTGTCGGCGCGATTTTGATTTCGCCTTCCAGGAATTGCGCCGCCTCGCGCAAATTTTGAATCGGGATCACTTGCAGGCCCGCGACGACCGCCGCCTCGGAGGCGTTGTCCGCCGGGACGAGTACGCCCACCTTGCCGTCTGCTTTCGCCCGCAGCGCAATGGGCAAAACTCCCTTGCACGAACGCACGGCGCCGGTCAGCGCGAGTTCGCCGACCACGACGAAATTATCGAGCTGATCGGTTTCAATCTGCTCGCTCGCGGCCAGCATTCCGAGGGCGATGGGCAGGTCGAAGCTCGGCCCCTCCTTCTTCACATCGGCGGGCGCGAGGTTGATGGTGGTGCGGCCCATCGGAAACTTGAATCCGGAATTGGTCAGCGCGGTGGTGACGCGGTCGCGAGACTCCTTCACGGCGGCATCGGGCAGGCCGACGATGATGATGAGCGTGTCGCCCCAGCCGGCGTTGACCTCGACTTCCACAGGGTAGGCCTCGATGCCGTTGACGGCGGCGGAACAAACCTTGGATAACATGGGGGATTTATGTGCGAGCGCGGGGCAAAGTTCAATCCGCATTTTTACGCCGGACAATCCGGGCTTGACGCGCCGCGCCGATTTGATTGCATTGCTGCTATGAAAAATAAATTTCTGTTCGTGCTGCTGGGTTTGGGGATCGTGGTGGCCGGCTGTGTCGCCACGGTGGACGGCAACAACGCCGGCGGCCTGCCGCTGATCAAGGATAAAATCCAGGCGCGCTACGACCGCCCGGCCGATGAAATATTCGCGGCGGCCAAGGAAGTGGTCAGCTTGAACGGCGTGCTGCTGAACGAGGGAACCATTTTTGGCCAGACCAACGCCGTCAACAACGTTGCGCGCACCGTCATCGGCAACGTCAATGAATGCCGCGTCTGGATTCGCATCGAGCAGGTCGAACCCAAAATCTCCGAACTGACCGTGCAGACCCGCACCCGCGGCGGCACCTCCGATCTCAACCTCGCCGCGCAGCTCGACAAGCAGATCGCGCTAAAGCTGGTGCGGTGAGCCGCGCTTCAAACCCACATCCTCTTCGTACGAGCCAAGCTTCACCGCCTGGCTTTTTTCTTTGCCCTTCAAGTCCAGCCGCAGATGCGCAATGCGGCTGGCGGCCAGGCTGGCGGCGGCGGTGTCCGGAAACAAATCCATCACCCGTTGCAGCGTGGCGTGGAGGGTTTCGTACTTCGCTCCGTGCTTCAGTTGCAAATCCGCCAGCAAGTTCAGCCAGTGCGCGACATGCCGCGCCGGCTGGTTCGGCGCGGCGATCAACTGCTCCAGTTGCTCCGTCGCCAGATCCAGCCGCTGGAAATGATCCGCGTAGATCACCGCCAGTTTTTCGCGCGCCTCGGTGTCGAGTGGATGCGCTTGCAGATGGCGCACATAATCCGTCGCCTGTTTGCCGGGATCAATCTCCGGCGCTTTCGGCTGCAGCGCGCCCGACAACAAGCCGATGTCCTCGACGCCGGGCGTGACGACAATTTTTCTCCGGTCATGCGGCGAGAGCAGTTGCTCGGTTGCGGCCAGATGCGCCCGCCGTTGGGACGCGGCGGCGGACATTTCCGAGTTCGGCAGCAGCTCAATGATTTTTTCCAGATCCCGGCCGGCCGCCTGACGATCCTGGTCATATTTCAAATGCCAGTCCGCGAGTGAATTCAAAGCATAGGCCAGGCTGCGGGGCGCGTGGCCGGGCTGTGCGATCAATCGTTGAATCGTCAGCTCCGCGCCCGGCATGTCGTTCATGTGCTCGGCTAGAATTTCCGCCAGCAGCATCTGACCATCAAAGTCGTTGGGAAACTTGGCCAGTTCCTTGCGGACGCCGGCGATGGCCTCGGGATATCGTCCCCGTTTGCGATGCGCCAGGGCCGCTGAGTAAAACGGTTTGGCTTCAATTTGCCGATCCCCGTCATCAAACATGCTGGTCAGCGGTTTGGCCATCCACGCCCCGATGTGCGGCGTCCACACCAGCGAAAACACCACGGCACACGCCACAATCAAAAACGGCCCGACCAGTCCGATCGCCGGTGCCGCCACAAATAACAGGACGAGCAGCGGCAGGGTGATGAGCCACTTCACCACCATCCGCGTCGGATCCTCGGAGCGTGTGATGGTGCGCACTACGAACCGTCCGGCCAGGAACACCAGAACGGCGATCAGCGGGATGGACAAAAAGTGGTGGGCGTGGTTCATGCGTCGGCTCAGTTTTTTTTCTGCGTCATGCGGTCCGGGTGCCGCGCCCGGCTCACCGCCGTGTCGTAGGTGATCAGACACTTGCAGTAAAGATCATAAAGACAGTTGTCCATCAACATCATGCCGTCTTTGCGTCCGGTCTGGATGAGATTTTCCAACTGATGAAGCTGGCCTTCGCGGATGAGATTCCGCACCGCGTTACCGGCCACGAGCAGTTCATATGCAAGCACACGCCGCGTCCGGTCCGCCGCCGGCAGCAAATCCTGCGCGATGATGCCCTGCAAGGCGTTCGACAATTGCAGCACGATCTGCCGCTGCGCATTGCCGTCGAACACGCCCACGATGCGTTCGAGCGCGTGCGAAACATTCGGCGAGTGCATTGTCGCCAAAACCAGGTGTCCCGTTTCTGCCGCCGTCAAGGCCGTGGCAATTGCCTCGTGATCCCGCATCTCGCCGACCACGATCACATCCGGGTCCTGTCGGAGCACATGGATCAATGCGCGGTTGAAAGAGCGCACGTCCGTCAGCACTTCCTGTTGCACCACGATGGCGCGCTTGTTTTCGTGGACGAATTCGATCGGATCCTCGATGGTGACAATCTTGCAGCGCCGCTCGCTGTTGATCACGTCCACGAGATAATTGAGCGTGGTCGTCTTGCCTGCGCCGGTCGGGCCGGTGATGAGGACGAGACCGTTCGGCCGTCGCGCCAAGTCGTCGAGCTTTTCCGGCAAGCCCAGTTCCTGCCGCGCCGCCACATGCTCGCCACAGAAACGAAAACTCATTTCGGGATGCCCGTTGCGCCGGTAAAACGTCGCGCGCACCCGCCCCGCCGTGTTGTGCAGCAGCGAAATGCAAAGCTCCCACTCCTGCTCAAATTTTTTCAACTGCTGCTCATTGAGCAGGCTGCCCGCGATGCGTTGGACATCAGCCGCCGTCAGTGCGTCCTCATCCGCGATGATAATTTCCCCGTTCACGCGGAACGCCGGCGGCACGCCGACGACGAGATGCAGGTCGGAGCCGTCGAATTCTTTCGCGGCAGACAAGAGACGGTCGAGGTTTGAATTGCTCATGGGAAAAGTGATGGATGTGCTCCGGCGCGATAGTGTTTTGGCGTACTCCAAGACCTGGCGGAATTACAGCAATCATCGGTTAAAAAGTTGACGCCACCATCCGCGCAGCCTTGCAAAAACTCCCGCATCCGAAAGCCGGACTAGCGCGAGCCGGGCTTCTTGGCATTGCGGATTCAACTGCCGCGCCTGGGCCAAGGAATGTTTTGCGGAGCCGACCAAGCCGAGCGCCTGTTGACATTGGCCAAGTTCGAGCCAGAGCAGAAAATGTCCGGCATTCAATTCCACGGCCTGCTGGAAAAATTTCAAAGCCAGCGCGAATTGCCGGTGGAAAAACTGGATCCGCCCGGCCAGCCAGGTTAGAAACCAGTCGCGCGGTGCGAGTGTGAGCGCCTTTTCAAAACAGTATTCCGCCCGCGCTTCCGCCCGTGCCAGCAGCACGTCGCCGCGCGCCAGCCAGATGTACGCCGAGTCGCCGAGGCCGGCCATCGCGGCGTCGGAATAAACCAGCGCGCCCTCCAGATCCCCAGTGCGTCCGAGCGCGACAGCCTTGGCGGCGAGCAGTTCCGGTTCGGCGGGAAAATGTTCGAGCGCCTTGTCCGCCCAGAGATTCGCTTCGGGAAATTCCCCCAGCTCGATCAGCATCCGCACCTGGCCCGTCCACGCGGCGGCGTGTTGTGGATCAAACTCCAGCACTTTGGAGTAATGCCGCAGTGCGATCCGAAAGTCTCCGTTCTCAAACGCCTCCCGCGCCGCGCTGAAATAAAACACCCCGTCCTTGACCAGCGCCTTCGACTGCGAATGCGCCCGGCCTTCGGACTCGCCACCCATTTCGAGATTGCTGAATCGGCTCATTAATAAACTGGCCCGCAGAACGGGCGCGTCTTGACCGGCAGCGATGGCAACGGCCCCGCCGGTTTGGATCGGCGCGCGAGTTTGGTGCGGGCCTTGTTCAGTTCGTCGTCCGACAGTTGGGGAAACTTCAACCGATGCCGCCGCCACTGCACCGCGCGGCGGATGGCGGCTGTCAGATGATAAATCAGCAGCACGCCCACGACCGCCGCCGCCGCCGCCAACGCGTCGCCGTGGCCGTTTTGCAGGGCCCATGCGCTCACCACCAGCACGACAAACCCGCCGCCGAGGGCAACCAGAAACCAGGTCGCGCTGCGGCCGCAGTCACGCAGTTGATTGGCGAAAGCAGACCAGAATGGACTCATGGTTCAAGTTTCATCGGACGTTGACAGAAGGCAAGCGTCGCGCGGCACGCTGGCGTTGCGCGCCCGGCCGGCGGCCCAGTTGCGGAGCAGCGTGATTTGTTCGGCCATCGTTTTTGCCAGCGGCACCGTCTGCGCGAGCGCGTTCATCAGATGAAAGCTGTTCAATTCCATCTTGGCATCAAACGCATCATAGAGCGCGCTGTTCACCGCCTCCTCAATTTCCGCACCGCTGAAATTCGGACTGGCGGCGGCGAGTGATTCGATGTCGAACTCCGCCACGTCGCGGCCGCGTTTACCGATGTGGATGCGGAAAATCTCCGCGCGCTCCGGCAGCGACGGCAGATCCACGAAGAAAATTTCGTCAAGTCGGCCTTTGCGCAGAAGCTCCGGCGGGAGTTGGGAAATGTCATTGGCCGTCGCCACGACAAACACCGGCGCGGTCTTTTCCGAAAGCCATGTCAGGAAAGTTCCGAACACGCGCGCCGTGGTGCCGCCATCCGCCGCGCCCGAGCCTTGCGCGCCGGCGAACGCCTTGTCAATTTCGTCCACCCACAGGATCGCGGGCGCGACAGATTCAGCGACCGCGATGGCGCGACGGACGTTTTCCTCGGACGAACCGACGAGGCTGCCGAACATCCGGCCCATGTCGAACCGCAGCAGCGGCAGTTGCCACTGTGTCGCAACGGCCTTGGCGCACAAACTTTTGCCGCAGCCCTGCACGCCAAGCATCAGGATGCCGCGCGGCGCGGGCAGGCCGAACTCGCGCGCCTCCACCGTGAACGCCGCCGCGCGTTTGTTCAGCCAGTCTTTGAGCACGGTGAGTCCGCCGACGTTTCCAAAGCCTTCATTGGTCGCGTAATATTCCAGCAGGCCGCTCTTGCGGATGATCTGCTGTTTCTCGTCCAGCACGTCGTTCACGTTGTCGCCGCCCAGGCCGTTGTCGCGAACGATGATCTTGGCGAAAACATTCTCCGCCTCACCCAGCGTCAGGCCGAGGGCGGCGGACAACAACCGCTCGCGATCTTCGTCGGCCAGATCAATGGACACCTGTTTGTGTTCCGCCACGTCGGCGATGATCTTGTCCAGCAGCCCGCTCAGGTCGTCGCGTGACGGCAGGGGAAAATTCAGGACGGTGATCTCCTTTTCCAGTTCAGTTGGAATCACCATCACCGGCGCGACGATCAGGATGGTTTTGAAACTGTTCTTCAAGTGCAGCGCGATTTCCTTGAGCTTGCGGATGACGGCGAAATTGTCGCGGGCGAGAAACGGATGAAAATCCTTGAAGATGAACAGCGCCGGCTCGACCTGCTCGATGACCTGATCCAGTGCAGCGAGCGGATCCTTGGTGGCGGCACTGCGGTTTTTCTGGGACTGGATGGAAGTTCCGGCGGGAACGATGCCGGTGCTGCAGCTCCATTCGTAGATTTTTTTATGCCGCCGCCGCGCGATCTCCATCGCCAGATTCTGCACGCGCACCTCCTCGCTCGTGATGATGTACAAGATCGGATAACGGGCGCGGATCAGGGTTTCGAGTTCGGCCTGGAAGTTCATGCGTTCTGTTCGTTCCGATGAAGTTCAGCTTGATTAAACTCCTTTTTCACACCTGCACATATTTCGCAAACTCGTGCAACGCCTTTATTTTCTGACCGGATGACGATGGACCGCTGAAAGCCGTCACGTTCGGCATGCTGCATGAGCATGAGCGATACGCTTCCGGCATAACATGCAAACTCTCGAAAATGCCGACCACCAAGAACGAATCGAGCACCAGCAGAAAATTGTAACCATTCTGGCCGTTGCCGATATGTTTGGACAAGCATACTCTCAATGGCGGCACAAAACTCGCCGTCGCTTTCTTCTTCCGCACTCTCTACCAGAATGTGGCTACTGATGACATCAATTCCCATACACATAAAGCTATCTTACGTCCCAAACAACTTCCTCAACCACGACCGTTTCGGCGCGGGCAGCGTCGCGGTAGATTTCTGCAACCGCATCTCAATCTCCGGCGGCACCGGCGTATGGATGGCGTCGTGGCGCAGCATTTCCTCCACGTTCGCGAATTCGTGCCCCGCTTGCGACTGCGTTCTATGCCCGGCGGCGAGTTGCTGCTCTTCGAAAGTAAGTTTGCGTTTCATATTTCAAATCTCCCGGAGCGCGGCTGTGTCGAAGACCAGCCGCAGCAGATCGCACCGTGCTGCGGCTGATGCCCCCACGCCCGCACACAGCCGCGCTCCGACAGCGGGAGTGGTTTGTTTGCTTCGGAGTTTCATGCGGATTTTTCAAACAAGGCACCAAACGCCTGCCGGGCGCGATGCAGCTTGCCGCGCACTGCGCCGGTGGACTGTTCGGTCAGTTCGGCGATTTCTTCATAGCTTAACTCTTCATCGGCCACGAGCAACAGCAGCAGGCGGTATTCATCCGGCAGGGCGGCCAGGGTTTTATGGATGCGTTCGCTGAGTTCCTTCGTTTCCAGAATGCGCAACGGCGAATCGGTCTTGGCGACGGCATTTTCCCACACAGCCTCGTCGGCGTTGGAAAATACGTGCCGCTCGTTCCAGGTCTGCTGGAGGTTCCGGCAATGATTGATGGCAATGCGGTAAAGCCAGGTGCGCCACGAGGCTTCGCCGCGAAATTGATCAAGCTTGCGGAAGGCTTTCAGGAAGACATCGTGCGTGGCGTCGGCGGCCTTTTCCGGGTCGCCGAGAAAGCGGAGGGCGAGGTAATAAATCGCGCGGCTGTGTTCAGTATAGAGGTTGGCGAATTCGGAATGCGGCCACCCGGCGGGCGGCGTTTCCGGAAAACCACGTTCAGCGACTGGGTCGTGCATGAGAGCTTTCACCGGGGATTAGACAAGGCTTGCGCCGGAAAGTCACGCGGCAACGGAGCCGCCTGCAAACGTAATTGTCACCGCGCGCGGTTTGCGGCATAGTCGGCGCATGGCTGTGCAAAACCGGATCGTCAAAGTGCAGAAGCGCAACCGCGCGCTGGTGCGGTTTGATGAAGGCCGGATCGGCCAGGCCATCCTCCGGGCGGCGGAATCCATCGGCGGTTTCCGGCAGGATTTTTTGCCGGGCATCAACGAGCGCATCTTCGATCAGGCCGGCGAGGACGCCAAGATCGCGGAGGTGTTGTCCGACACGGTGGTTGTCTGTCTGAACGCGGACAAGCAGCATCTCCTGTCCAATTTCCCCCCGACCATCGAAACCATTCAGGACGAGGTGCTGCACGTCATGCACAGCTACGGTTTCCAGAAAACGGGCGATGCCTATGCGTGCTACCGCTGGGGTCGGCACTGGCTGCGCGAGCGGGCGTTGACCCCGGGCAAATTTGTCGGCAACGGTTTTCCGTGGATGGCGATGGAAAAAACCCTGGCGTGGAACCGCGCGCACGGCTGCGACACGGTGGCGGGTCTGAACGAAATCGTGCGGCAGGGCCGGATCAAGGCGCTGGTGGACGATTCGCTTGCGCTTTACGAACAGTCGCTGGACGAGGCCGCGCACAAGGTCGTGGCCCGGCTCACTGCGCGCGACCCGCTGCGGATGATGTGGATCACCGGGCCGAGCTCGTCCGGCAAGACCACCACCACGCTCAAGCTAACCCGCCGCCTGGAGCAGCACGGCCTGCGGTTCCTGATGCTCAACCTGGACGATTATTTCTGGCCGCTCGTCGAGCACCCGACGGATTGGATCAACGACCGCAATTACGAAACGCCCGAGGCACTGGACATCCAACGGGTGAACGAACATCTGCTGGCGCTGCTCGACGGACAGACGATTGAAAAGCCGGTTTACAATTTCAAGGAAGGCCGGCACGTCGGCACCAAGCCGGTCAGGCTGGAGAAGGATCAAATCCTGTTGCTCGACTGCCTGCACGGATTGTATCCGCCGATGACGGAAGGCATCCCAGCGGCGGCGCAGTTCCGACTCTACGTCGAAACGCAGAACGTGATGTACGAGGGCGATGGCAGCGCGAACAAGCTGACGCAGTTCACGGATCTGCGGCTGATCCGGCGGATGCTGCGCGATTCGCAGCACCGCAACCACAGTCCGCTGCGCACCCTGTTGCACTGGCATTACGTCCGCGCCGGGGAACTTTCCAGCATCATTCCGTTGAGCGGCCTGGCGGATCACGTTGTCAACGGCGGGGTGCCGTTCGATCTGCCCGCGCTGCGGCCGTTTTTCCTCGGGCCGGGCGGACGGCTGCCGCGCCGGGAGGATTTGCAACCGTTTCCTGGATTTCTGGATGCCCGCATCCGCTACGAGCGCGTGCGCGCGTTGCTGGAAAGCGTGGAGGGATTGAGCGCGGAGCAGGCGATGGATTATGACATCATCCCCGGCGACGCGGTGGTGCGCGAATTCATCGGCGGCGGTACGTTGCAGATTCCGCATAATGAATGACGTGCGGCCGTGCGACCAATTTCTGTTCCCAACATGCAAAACATCTTTCGCTCAAAAAAAATCCGCCGGCGGATTCTCATTACGGCTGGGCTGGTCTTTTTCGGAATGCAATTGTTCAATCCCTCCCTGAAAAATCCGCCGGTGGTGTCGGGCCACGATCTGATGGCCACTAATCCGCCGCCGCCGGAAGTCGCCGCGCTGCTGCACGAGGCTTGCTACGATTGTCACTCCAACGAAACGCGCTGGCCATGGTATGCTCACGTCGCACCGGTGTCGTGGTGGATCGTCAGCCATATGAAGGAAGGTCGCGAGGGTTTGAATTTTTCCGAATGGCCGCACGCTGATGCGAACACGGTGGGCGACGAACTGGGCAGCATTGGACATCAGGTGCAAACGCGCAAGATGCCGCTGCCCAGCTACACCTGGCTGGGGATGCATCCCGAAGCCAAGCTCACGGACGAGCAGCGCGGACGGATTCTCAAATGGACGGAGTCGGCGGCGCCATAATTTCGAATGACGAATGACTGCAAGATGACCGCACGCCACTAGGCCCAACCCAACCAGCTATGCCCGCCAATTTCCCGCAAATTTTCTCCGCGCTGCGAGACCTTCTCAAACGCAATGCCGGCCGGCTGGTGGTCACCGAGGATTCGGCGAGTTGTTTCCGGCTGGAAGGCGGAAGACATCCGACGCACCAGCAGCCGTTCCCCATCGCCTGGGTCGCCGTGGGGAAGGCTTACGTGAGTTTTCATCACATGGGCGTCTATGCCCGGCCCGACTTGCTCCAAGGCGTGTCGAAGGAGCTGAAGGCGCGGATGCAAGGCAAGTCGTGCTTCAATTTCACGTCCTTTGATCCGGCGTTGTTTGCCGAACTTGAGACGCTCACGGTGCGAGGCTTCGAGGCGTTCCGAAATGCATCCTTCATGAAGTGATCTGACTTGGTCATTCGTCATTCGGATTTTTATTTATGCTCCACCACGAATTCATTCCCGCCGCTGAAAAAAATTCCCGTGCGCTCTGGGTCATGCTCCACGGCCTAGGTGACAGCATCGAAGGCTATCGCTGGCTGCCGGAGGCGATGCGGCTGCCGGGGATGAACTACCTGCTCGTCAACGCACCGGACGAATACTACGGCGGATTTTCTTGGTTCAACTTTGGCGGCGACATCTTGCCGGGTGTGGAGCGCAGCCGGAAGCTGCTGTTTGAATTGCTCAACGCCCAGCGCGCGAAAGGATTTGCCACGGAGCAAACAATTCTTGGCGGATTTTCCCAGGGCTGCCTGATGTCCGTTGACGTTGGCTTGCGCTATCCGCACCGGCTGGCGGGCATTGTCGGCATCAGCGGTTATGTGTGCCAACCAGAGGAACTGGTCGAACAACTGTCGCCCGTGGCGTTTGAACAGCGCCTGCTCGTCACGCACGGCACCAAAGATCCGCTCATCCGTTTCGCCGACGTGCGCGAGCAGATCAACCTGCTCAAGGCCACCGGGCTGCACATCGAGTTTCACGAATTTCTCAAAGCCCACACCATCGCGGGCGAAGAGGAAATTGAAGTCATCCGGAATTTTGTGCAAGGAAGTTTTTCCTAAAACCCGCAACTTGACGCCATGAGATGCTATTGGAAAGCTCCTCTCATCATGGCAGGGCAGGCTAGTAATGTGAAGCTTATGCCAGTGTTTGACTTTCATGTGGGTGACGTTTTGTCATGCCATAGGTTGCCGTCATATCACCTTGGGCGTCGGCTGGCAAAGTTGAAACGAGGAGCAGCATCAACAAACCTGCGATTTTAATTGGGTGTTTTAGCTTCACACGCGTTTGTTCAGCGAGAAATGACGTTGGCGCAAAAATAGATAGAGCAACCCGGGCGCAAGCAAGACGGACACGGAAGGCTCTGGCACTTGGATGATATTGAATTGAAAGTTCACTTCCAAAAAGGGCGGATTGCCTTCGCCTTCAGGTGGCGGGAAATGCTGGCCGGGGAAGGGTAAGCCGGATCCAAGGCCGTAAAAGCCTAGGGACTGACTACTATCATAGCTTGTTGGAAACACTGGGGCCGTAAATCCAACACCATAAACACCATTGGGTGTCACCAGGTCATCCGCATCACCTGTTAAATATGCGGCAGCAATAAGAGTTATTGCAGTTGAGTAGTTGGTGGAATTTCTTGCCGGAATCAACACCGGCGAAATTGGCATATAGCGGTAGCCATCCACCAAAGAGGCTGCTGTCCCAGCCGGGATCGTCGTGGACGCCAATAAAGTTCCGTTAGCCGACCAGATGCCGATGGCGTGAGCATTGGCCAGACCATCGCCCAAGGAGTCGAAGACGCCCAGTTGCGTAATCGCCACATAGTTGCCGGGACTACTTGGACTGGTATTGTCAAACGCCCACCCTTTGGTGCCTGTAAAGCTGGGTGGCTGATTGGTTCGTGAGCCACCACTTGCGAACGCGGGTGTGTCGGCCCGAGCTGCTGGTTCACTCAAGCAGGTCATGAATAGTATTCCTACGCATCCAATTATTATTTTAAGTTTCATAATGTTTGTATTGTTGTCACTGCGGTTTAGAATCAATCTCCGATGAATAGCCCGCTGATCATCACCTTGTTGCCGGTGGCGGCGTCGGGTTTGGTTATACGAAATATATTGTGTCCTTTGAGCTTCCAGGTGAGATACACGCCATTGGCTGGTAATTGAAAGCTGCGTGTGTCCAATGGGTGCAAGAAGGTAGTGTCGCTTGCATCAAAAACTTCGACTCTTTCCAGAACCGTGCCTGTTCCCAGCCAGTCAACGCAGTAGAGTGAAACTTGATGCGTGTTGGTGTCCGTAAGATTCACGTCAATCGTGAAGGAAGAACCTTGAAGGTTGGTGGTGGTCCACGCTGAGGCGATCCGATTCGTGGAGCCGGGGATGAGCAGGGCACGCGGGTCGGTAGCTGAGCCGGGCCAAACCTGAACTTGCTGATTTGTAAAGGTGACTTGGGCGTAAGACGGAAGGTTAGTAAGCACCGTTGTGTTCGCGATTAAATAGTTCGTGCCATAAGAAGCTGGCCAGTTCCCTGAGGTGATGGCGTCCGCATTGGTAAAGATTACCGGGGCGGTGGTTCTACCTGAAAATGTGCGCAGTACGTTATGCGTTATCCGCTGCGCCGCCGGATAGCGCTTGGTTTGCGATTGCATAGGAACAGATAAAGTAAGCCGGGCACAAGCAGGAGGGACACGGAAGGCTCGGGCACAACTTGAAACTGAAAGTTCACCTCCCAAAATGGAGGCGAAGATCCGTTGCCTTCTGACTGGACGAAGTGCTGGCCAGGAAAAGGCAAACCCGTTCCGAGACCGTAAAAGCCCTGAGCGGGACTACCATCGTAGCTCGTAGGAAATACCTGCCCATCGTATCCGTTTATCTGTGGCGTCACGAGGTCGTCCGCATCGCCCGCTGCGTACTCGGCAGCCACGAGTGCTTTGAATGGAGATGCGATGGGGTAAGCTCCGGGCGAGATCAGCACGGGCGTAATCGGCATGTAGCGATAACCATCCACCAGCGGAGCAACCGTCCCGGCGGGAATCGTGGTGGACGCCAGCAAGGTTCCATTGGCCGCCCAGATGCCGATCGTGTGCGAATTGGCCAACCCGTCACCGCCACTGTCAAATACGCCGAGTTGAGTAACCGCCATGTAATTGTTCAAACTGTAGTTGAGAAAAGCCCAGCCCTTGGTGCCAGAAAAACTTGCTGGTTGGTTGGTCGAGTAAGCTCTGCTCGTGAACGCTGGCGTGTCGGCCCAGGCGGCCAGTTCACCCAGGCAGGTCACGGATAGCACCCATACCCATCCGATTTTCATTGGGTGTTTTAGCTTCATGCTCGTTTGTTCAGCGAGAAACGACGTTGGCGCAAGAAGAGGTAGAGCAAGCCCGACGCAAGCAGGAGGGACACGGCAGGCTCAGGCACTTGGACGACGTTGAATTGAAAGTTCACTTCCAAAAATGGAGGGCCGCTACTGCCTTCAGGCACTGGCAGATGCTGGCTGGGGAAAGGCAGGCCTGCTCCGAGACCATAGAAGCCCTGCGAAAGACTACCATCATAGCTTGTTGCAGAAACCGGCTGAGTATATCCGCTCCCAAACACGCGGATTGGGCTGACGAGGTCATCTACGTCACCGGCTGAGTACTCGGCGGCCACAAGAAACCTGAAAGGATTTGGAATTGGGGAAGCTCCCGGCGGGATTAACACCGGCGAAATCGGCATGTAGCGGTAGCCATCCACCAACGTGGCCACTGTACCGGCAGGGATCGTGGTGGATGCCAGCAAGGTTCCATCAGCCGCCCAAATACCTACGGCGTGGGCGTTGACCAGACCATCGCCGCCTTGGTCAAAAACCCCCAGTTGAGTAACAGCTATGTAGTTGCCAGAACTCAACGAACTGAAATTGAGATAGGCCCCACCTTTTGTACCGGTAAAGCTAGGGGGTTGGTTGGTTCGTGAACCCCCACTGATAAATGCTGGTGTGTCGGCCCAAGCTGCCGGACTGATCAAGAGTGTCATGGACAGAGTCCATAAGCATCCGATTTTGGTTGGGTGTTTTAGCTTCATGCTCGTTTGTTCTGTGATGAATGACGTTGGCGCAAGAAGAGGTAGAGCAACCCGGGCGCAAACAGGACAGGTATAGAAGGCTCGGGGATGGTGTATGAATAATCTCTTTCAAGAAAATTATTGGCTGTCTTTGCCCCAAAACTAGAAATCTCCACGCTACCAGACAACATTGTCAGCCGAATAGCGCCGCTGACAGCGTCTCAAGGAACACCAAGCCACACATTATGTATTCCGAATGACCAGGCCGGGTAGCTGAAAGTGCCCGTTAACAAAGGCGTCAACGAGGTGGGCGCAGAAAGAATGTCCACTTGCAAGCTATCACCTGCAGTCAATACATCCCCCGTGAAACTGAGATCAATGACAACGAAAGGCATACCTGCTTCTTGAATCTTAAATTGGAGTTGGGTTGGCTGGGAGAATAAATAGCTGCCGCCTTGATCCAAGTGGGCCACGCCCTGAGCACCGCCGCGTGAACTTGAACCGATTAGTAAAGCCAGAACAAGCAAGTTCCTTTTCATAGCTTTAGACAGGTGTTTGATGATGATTCGGGATATCTGCTGCGCGGCGGGATAGTGCTTGATTTGCGATTGCATAGGAACAGATAGAGTAAGCCCGGAGCAAGCAGAAAGGACACGGAAGGCTCAGGCACTATAGTTCCGAATTGAAAGTTCACTTCCAAAAACGGAGGGGCCGGGTTTTCCAGAATTTGATCTCCCGGCCAATTGCGATTAGGAAAAGGCAGACCCGTGGCAAGACCGTAGTAACCGTAGGATAGAGCACTCTGATTGTACCACGCGTACAGCCCGCCCGCAACTGCGCCCGGGCGCGGGGTCACGAGATCATCCGCATCCCCGGCTGAATACTCGGCAGCAATCACGTCATATTGATTAGCGGTGTTTGCAAGGGCAGCTCGGGAAAACAGCACTGGAGCAATGGGCATGTAACGGTAGCCATCCACCAACGGGGCCGCTGTACCGGCCGGAATTGTAGTGGACGCCAGCAGGGTGCCGTTGGCCGTCCAGATACCAACCGCATGCGAATTAGCCAGGCCATCCCCGTTGGCATCAAACACCCCTAATTGAGTGACCCAAATGTCATCACTATGAAAGATACTACCTTGGCTAAAAGCCCAGCCCTTGGTGCCAGTGAAACTAGGCGGTTGATTAGTCGTGTATCCTCCACTTGAAAACGCTGGTGTATCAGCCAAGACTACTGGGCCGATCATCGTGCTGGTGGTTATTGTCCATATACACCTGATAATGATTTTTAATTTGCTTTTCATACTATTCTCTTTCTATGTTGGGTTTGTGTTCACGATCAAACCCCGATAAATAGCCCGCTGATCATAGCTTTGGTTCCAGTTGCAGAGTCGGGTTTCGTGATGCGAAAGACATAATGACCTTTGAGTTTCCAAGTTAGATACACGCCGTTAGTTGGCAATAGGAAACTTCGCACGTCCAAAGGGAGCGAGAAGGAGGTGTCGCTTGAATCAAAGACCTCAACCTTTTCCAGAACCGTGCCCGTTCCCAGCCAATCAACACAGTAGAGCGCAACCTGATGCGTGTTGGCGTCCGTGAGGTTCACGTCAATCGTGAAGGACGAGCCTTGAAGGTTAGTGGTGGTCCACGCCGAGGCAATGTGATTGGTGGAGCCGGCGATAAGCAAGGCACGCGGGTCGGTAGATGAGCCGGGCCAAACCTGAACTTGCTGATTCGTAAAGGTGACTTGGGCATAAGCTGGCAGGTTGGTAAGCGCCGTGGTGTTAGCGATCAAGTAACCTTCCAATCCATAGCGGTTAGTCCAATTACCGGAAGTGATGGAGTCCGCGTTGGTGAAGATTACCGGAGCGGTAACCTTGCCCGAGAAGGTGCGCAGCACATTGTGGGTCATCTGCTGCGCGGCGGAACTAAGACGAGACGGCCCTGGTATATCGTACGACGCAAAATCGTCCAAGCCCCAGTTCCATTGCCAAGCGCCGGTGGCGAAGACCCGCGCGCCATTGCAGGCCGTGTAAAGCGTCACATACGAATGCCCGGTATTGGTGACGGCACCCACGACGCAGGTTTGAAATACGGAGTCTGCAAGTTTAACCGTGCTGGGATCAGGACATAGAGAACCTCCTACATCATCACAAGCAATGCTGTTGTCATCCCAGCAACCATCCAGCTCTTGGCCCAAAAGTCCGGTCAAAGCTTGTCCGTTGGTGACACCAGAATAATCGTAGGCCCAATGATAGCCACCTATTCCGGAGCCGGACGGCAATGGAACTGGCATCTTCATGTCACCTTCTCCATTCGAGAAGAAAAAACCGAAATTGTGAACATACTCCACACCGATCATCGAGATTTCAGGATTGTTCACAATAGGGCCTCGCCAGAGGCCGTGATTGTTCTGCCTATCCTCGGAAAACGCGCGCGCGTCGGCTTCATAAATAATCCTGTGGTAGCAAACATTGGCGGCGAAGAACGTCAGGTTCATACCGCGATCCCTGGCCGCTTCCACATTAGCACGCTGCGGAACCGACCAGTATTCGTCATGCCCCACGGAAAGGAACGTCTTAACCTCCTTGTTTGCTGGGTCGGCGAGATGACTGTCAACGCTGGTCGTGTAGGTCACATCATATCCTTGCCGCTCCAGCCAGCGCACCATGTTGTATTCCCATGCGGGAGTCGCGCTCTGGTTTATCATTGTCAAAAACTCTCCCGCACCCGAACCATAACCGAGATAAACCGCAGGATAATAATTGTTGCCGCAACTTGTTGCTGCATAAGGTCGGTTGAAAGAGACCATTTCATATTGATGCACCACCTCATTAGCATTCGTTCCAAGAGGATCGCAGGGCTTGCCATTTGGATAGGCGTACATGGAACTCCCCCCATAAGGATTGTAAGCCTGCCAGGTGGTGACGCTCGCTTGACACAAGAGGTCGGAAGCCCGTGCATCCTCCCGCACGGTGAAGATGATATAACTCTGCTTGCCCGTGGTTTGCGGTGTGACGTTGGTTCCCGTAGTCAGCCTGCCCACATAGACTCCGCTCACCCAGTTCGTCGGCACCGTGAGCGTGTAGCTCTTTGCCCACACCCGGTTCGTGTCCACGCCGATGGCAGTCATGCCGGAAAGACAATCCACCAGGCCGTTGGTGGGATTCAGTTGCGGCACGGGTTGTTTGCGGCTGGTCAGGGTCATGGTGTTCGTCGGCTGGCCGGAATCAGTCCAGGTCATCTTCCGTCCGCCTTGTCCACCATACCATCCCATGCGAAATATTTCGACCGTGAAGTTGGTTGCAGCGGGATTATTCGTCGTCCGTACATCCACGTAAAAATCTATCGTGTCTCCTACGTTCACACTCGTGGCACCGGCAAAACCTTGAATCTCGGGAAATGTGTCCGCGTCGTTCGTCGGCCAGCCGTGCGCGTTGGTGGAAGTGATGGGATTGAACAGCCTCCAATTGGTGGTGCCGGTGATGGCGTTCTCAGTCTGGATGCGGTTCTCGCCCGTCGGCACGGGTGACGGGCCGATTTTGTAAAACGCCGCCGCGCCGGGCTGGTTGGTGAACTGATACGCGTGGCAACTCGGCCCGCGCGCCAGCCACGTCCACGAGCCGGCGAGCAGATTCGTCGTCGAGTAGAGGTCGTAGAAAAAATTTGGCCCGTTCGTGCCGCCGACCAGATCGAAGAGGACGGTCATCGCGCCGTTCGTATCGAAGCCGGCCCAGACGTTGGTGATCATCACCGGGCCGTTGGTGAGGCACACGTCCAACGGGCCGCAGGTCGGGCGGGTGCCTGGCCCGTTGGCAGCCAGCGTGCTCATCATCTGCGGGGCGTTGGCGGAGGAAGTTTCAGTCGGAGCGGGAGGTTGTTCGAGTGCGGCCTGCTGGACTTGCGCGATCAAGTTGAGCAAATCCTCCACCTGCCG
>JANYDP010000023.1 GCA_025363535.1 Verrucomicrobiota bacterium
TACGCCGCCACCCAGGAACTGGGCGTGGCCAACCAGGTCACCGCCTTCACCGAGAGCGAGTTCGGCCGTTCACTGCAACCCAGCGGCACCGGCAGCGACCACGGCTGGGGCAGCCACCATCTCATCATGGGCGGTGCCAACTCCGTGCGCGGCCAGCGCACCTACGGAAAATTCCCCACGCTCGCCGTCAACGGCCCTGACGACACCAGCACTGGCCGCTGGATTCCGACCACCGCCTGCGACCAGTACTTCGCCACGCTCGCAACCTGGTTCGGCGTGGACAAAGGCAACCTCGCCACGGTGTTTCCGAACCTCGGCCGCTTCGCCACGCCCAACCTCGGCTTCATGGCATGAGGTCAACGCTTCGTAGCGGCGTCTCGGCAGAGCGCCGCCGGCTTACCTTTCCCAGCGGCAGTTTGCGGCGCTCCGCCGGGACGCCGCTACGCTCGAAAGGTTTTGGAAAATTCTTTCCGGCATGATGAACCGCAGTGTCATCATAATTGTCCTTTGCGTGCTTGGGGTCGCTGTCGGCCTGTTACTTTTTGGCACGCGCCATTCGACCACGCTTCCGCTGCCAGAAGCGGCGAACACAACTGACGCGCCCGCTTCATCCTCCGCGCCGGCCGTTGCAAAAAATTCCACGAGCGTTTCATCCGCAGCCACCCAACCGCCACCCGCAACTCCACCCGCAAAGTTTTCATCCGCCGCCGCGCCGTCAGTAATCACACCCGCGAGTCTTTCCATCGAGCCGGAATTCACCAACCTGCCGCCGGCCACCGTGCTCGAAAATATGCGCCTGGTCTTCCGCAATTACATCTCCATGTTCGGCAGCAATCCCGTGGGCACCAACCCGGAGATCACCCAAGCCCTCGACGGCGGCAACCGCCGGCAGACCCATTTTCTGAATGCGGAAGACGGCCTGCGCGTCAACGGACGCGGGGAACTGATTGACTCCTGGGGCACGCCGTATTTTTTCCATCAGCTCTCCGGCACCGAAATGGAAATCCACTCCGCCGGCCCCGACCGGATCATGTGGACGTCGGATGATCTGGTCATCAAGTGAATTCGTCGGCCGTTGGTGCGTTTAGCCCGCCTGCCCGCAATCCAGCGCCAGCGAGTGAAGGATTCTCCATCTGATTGCGATTGAAATCCGGCGCGCCATTGTCGAGTCTTGGCCCGACCACCGAAAACAGCTTTGATGAAACACCGCATGAAGAAAAAATCCGTCGCCAAGATTCCGCCCTGCAAAAATCCCGCCGCGCCCGCCGCCCGCCGCGCAAACGATTTACTGGTGCGCATGACGCTCGGGGAAAAGGCCGTGCAGAGGATGTGCGTCGGGCAGGAACAAGGGATAAAAGCCGGTGGCTGGCGGGGGCAAGTTTGAGCGACGCTATCTATGAAATCTCCGAAATATCTCGTTCCCAACGGCACTTACATGGCTGATCCGGCGGCGCATGTCTTTAACGGCAGGCTCTATATCTATCCCTCGCACGACATCGAATCGGGCATCCCTGAAAACGACAATGGCGACCATTTCGACATGCGGGATTATCACGTCCTCTCGATGGATTCGATTGAAGGTCAGGTGACCGACCACGGCGTGATTTTGGATTTGAAGGATATTCCCTGGGCCGGACGCCAGCTTTGGGATTCTGATTGCGCCTGCAAAAACGGCAAATACTACATTTATTTTTCGCTCAAGGACAAGAACGACGTCTTTCACCTTGGCGTGGCTGTGAGCGACAAGCCGGAAGGTCCGTTCATCCCACAGGAGAATCCCATCAAAGGCAGCTACTCCATTGATCCCTGCGCCTTCAAAGATGATGACGGCGCTCAGTATTTGATTTTTGGCGGGCTGTGGGGCGGACAATTACAACGCTATCGCAACAACAAGGCCATCGAGTGTGGAAAAGAACCGGACGCCCACGAACCGGCACTTTGCCCCAAGATCGTCCGTTTGAGTGACAACATGCTGGAGTTCGCCGAAGCGCCGCGCGACCTCGTCATTCTCGATCAAAACGGCCAGCCGCTTAAGGCCGGAGATCATGACCGCCGCTTCTTCGAGGCGTCGTGGATGCACAAATACAACGGCAAATACTATTTCTCGTATTCGACCGGCGACACCCACTTCCTGTGCTACGCCACGAGCGACAGTCTTTACGGGCCATTCACGTATCAAGGAGTCATCCTCACACCGGTGGTGGGCTGGACCACCCATCACAGCATCTGCGAATTCAAGGGCAAGTGGTATCTGTTCCACCATGATTCACGGCCATCCAATGGAAAAACCTGGCTGCGCAGCCTGAAGGTGATCGAACTTGAATATCTCTCCCACGGATTGATCAAGACCATCCCAGGCCAACCATGAAACAGACGGATTCCTCCCAAGATGCAAATTTGCAGAGGGTGATCCTGATAGTCGCGAAATAAACCAAATCTCATGAACAAACTCGAACCGCACTTCCACGAAAAACTTCCGTTCATCGAAAAGGCCGGCTACAGCGCCGCCGACGCCGCCGCGAATTTCGTCTTCATGACGATGATTCTCTTTCAGACGAATTTTTACACGGATGTGTTCGGCCTGACCGCGAGCGCGGCGGCGGCCATCCTCCTGTGGCCGCGTTTGTGGGACGCGGCGTTCGATCCCATCATGGGCATCCTCGCCGACCGGACGGAAACGCGCTGGGGCAAGTTTCGTCCGTGGGTGCTCTGGACGGCGATTCCGTGGGCCGTCGTCATGGTCGTGGCATACACCACGCCCAAGGGCTGGAGCCTCGGCGCGCTGATCGCCTACGCGGGCATCACCAACACGCTGCTGATGACGCTCTATTCGATGAACAACATGCCGTACTCGGCGCTGGGCGGCGTGATGACCGGCGACCTCAATGAGCGCGCGAAATTAAATTCGTTTCGGTTCGTCGCGGTGAACATCGCGCAGTTTATCGTCGGCGGCTTCACGCTGCCGCTCGTCGCGAAGTTTGCGGTCGGGCACGACAAACAATACGGCTGGCAGATGACGATGACGATTTGGGCGGTGCTGTGCCTGATCCTGTTCCTCATCACGTTCCTCACCACCAAGGAGCGCATCAAGCCGGTCATGCAGGAAAAATCCTCCCCCAAGCAGGACTTCGCCAAGCTGCTGAAAAACAATCCGTGGAAAGTCATGTGGTGCATGACGCTCGTTCACTTCGCGATCCTCTCCTTTCGCGGCGGCGCGATGTACAACTATTTCCATCACTTCGCCGACCGCGCTGCGATGTTCGACTTTGTGCAAAAACTCGGACTCACGACCCCGGCGGGAGTGAAGGGCGAGGGCTTGCTTGAGTGGCTCGGCTACATCGTCCACGGCGACCGGTTGGATCTGGCGAACTCGAATGTCGCCGATGTCTTCAACAGCATTGTCAACATGGCCGGCACCGGCACGACCATCATCGTCATCCTGCTCTCGACGTCGCTGGCCGGAAAATTTGGCAAGAAGGCCGTCGCCGTCACCGGCTTCGGATTGTCCGCGCTCGGCACGTTTGCTTTTTACCTGCTGAGTCCGGCCAACGCGACTGGCATGTTGGCATTGACCGTTTTGATTTCCATTTTCTACGCGCCGACGATTGCGCTGATCTGGGCGATCTACGCGGACGTGGCGGATTATTCCGAGTGGAAAACCGGGCGGCGTTTCACCGGCATGGTTTTCGCCACCATCGGCTTCGGCTTGAAATCCGGCCTGGCGCTCGGCTCGGCCTCGTTCCTCTGGATCATGTCGGGCCTGTTCAATTACGACACCAAACTGCCCGACGCTCCGAACGCCGTACACGGCTACCAAGTCTGTGGCACCATCGTGGTCGGCCTGCTCTTCGCCGTCTGCACCGCCCTGCTGATGGTGTATCAACTCGACAAAAACACGACGATCCAGATGGCCGATGAACTGGCGGAACGCCGGCGCAAAGCCAGCCCTTCGGTTTCCTGACCCCAGTCGTAAATCGAACCGCGACAACGTGCCGACATGGCCGGTTCTTTGCGCGGAGTTTTTTAGCGGCTATGGTTGGCGAAAGCTTTCCGGCGGCCCAAGGTAGCTTGGCTTCACGCCGCCGCAGTCCACGACGATTTTTTGCAGCGCCACGCCGGGGTCAATCATCCAAAATTTTAGCGTGTGTGCGCCGGCCTTGGTGATCGTGTGCGTGGAGCGGACGCTGCGCGCGTTGTCGGTAACGATTTTTTCCCAGTCGCGATTTCCGTTTTGCGCCTTGTAATTCGCCGACACCAGCGTGATGGGTTGGGGCGTCTCGTCATCAAACGAAACGGCCACGCGCAGTCCTCGCCCCGCCACGAAGTTCAAAGTCGGCGAAGTAATGGTCACGACTTCCACCGCGCCGGTGCTGAACAGATACGTCTGGTATTCCAGGCACGGCGAATCTTTTCCCGGCGTCGCGCTCGGCGCATCCACCGGTTGCGTCGCGCGCATCCCCGACAGCGTGCGCCCGTAATCTGCAATTTTTATCCAGCAATTTTCGCCTGCATCAATTGTTTTTGTGAAATGTTCCGGCTCAATGGAGACAAAACCTTCGCCCTCGACAAAGCCTTTCAGCAAACCGCGCGCCGGCTCGGCGGGATTGAACGCGTCCGCTTTCACGACCACTTCGCCAGCCGCGCCGGAAATTCTCACCGTGCCGCCGGCCGCGCCCTGCGGAACTTTGCTCCAGTCCACGCTGACCCAAAGGCGCAGTGGGTCACGCCTCGCGGGGGCGGCGGCCCACGTATCTGCACTTGAACGAGGATCGCGCCGGCATATTTGGAATCAACATCCAGCCGGTCACGACGGACATTGCATTGGCCAATTTGAGCGGTCATTTCCTGGCTCAAGAGTCCATGCTTACACCGGTGAGTTCTGACAAATTTGTGAAGCAAGTCAGTCAGCGGATCAATGAGCTTAAGAAGGAGCATCCGCAAATGGCTTATGAAGGAATTGGTGTCAGCCTGCCCGGCCGCGTGGACTTGTCCACCCAGAAATTCGTGTTTGCCCCCAATCTGGGCTGGCGGGAGATAGATTGAAGGCGCAGCTTGAAAGCGTCACCGGGCTTTCAGTGGAGTTGGAGAATGCCGCCAATGCGTGTGCGCTTTCGGAGTTTTGGTTTGGCAAACATCCCGAAGGGATTAGCAACCTGATTGTGGTTACGGTTTCGGAGGGCATTGGGGTGGGCATGATTTTGAACGGCCAACTTTTGCGCGGGACTTCGGGGCTGGCGGGTGAGTTCGGTCACGTCACGATCAATGAAAGCGGGCCGCAATGCGGCTGCGGCAATCACGGCTGCTGGGAGGTTTATGCGTCCAATTCCGCCGCTGTGCGCTATTACTCCGAGGCAAAAGCGGCGGGTCGCAATGGCAAGTCCAGCCCCCAGAAACCGACGGCGGCAAAAACCTTTGAAAACATTTTGCAACTGGCGGAGCGGGGTGACCCAGAGGCGGCTGAAGCACTGGCTCGCATGGCGCATTACCTGGGCAAGGGCATCACCATGCTGATCGCCGGCCTGGCTCCGGATGTTATCGTCGTGGTCGGAGATGTGGCGCGGGTGTGGGACAAGGTCGGCCCGGTCGTCATGGAGGTCATCCAGCAGCGTTGCTCCACCCATGCCAACACGAAAATCATGGCCAGCGGGCTGGTGCCACAACCGCGTTTGCGCGGCATCGTCGCGCTGGTTTTGCAACGACACTTTGGAGCGCCGACCACCGCATGAAAATCCAGACCTTGATTTCAAGCGGTTCCGGCGCGGGGATCAACTCAACCGCAACATTTCAAGCACCATGATTGCCTGGGAAGAAACAACGAAAAGCGTGAGGCGAAATTTAGGCGCCAACGCGGCGGCGGATCACGGGGCGGGCACCCCCTTGCGGATCAAGCAAAGCCTTGCCTACATGGCGGCACATCTGGACCGGCCGCTGCAGGTCGCCACGCTGGCGGCGCTGGTAAACATCTCCCCGTCGCATTTTTTTGCGCTGTTCAAGCGGTTGACCGGGTGCGCGCCGATGGATTATTTCACCCGCCTGCGGATGGGGCGTGCCGGTGATTTGCTGGCGACCACGTCCATGAGCGTCAAGGAGGTTGCGGCGGTTCTGGGCTACGACGATCAATTTTATTTTTCGCGCGTTTTCAAGTCCATCAATGGCGTCTCGCCGCGGGAATACCGCGTGCGCCAGGCGGATTTGAAAACCGCACCGGAAAGAGTTTCTTGGAAGGGCATTGAAAGTCCGGCATTCGGAGCCCGTCCCTATTTCTCCCTGAACCGCAACCCAACCAACCAACCAGCCAGCACCCAGCAATAACTCGATCAAACCCCATCCTACGCGTCAGTCACAACAAACCCCAACCCCCCACCGAACCAATGAAAACAAGACTCACAAACCTCAAACTACTCATCCTGTTGTGCGGCACCGCCGCCACCACGGCCGCCTTTGGCCAGACGATCTACACCTGGACCAACAGTGCGGCGGTGGCCGACCTCGCCACCGCTGCCAATTGGAACCCCAATGGCGTTCCCAGCATTGGAAGCGGATCGCTCACGGGGGACACGATGCTGTTCGACGGTCAAACGCCGAGTGCGGTAGTTGCAACCTCCAATACCGGTGGCCAAACCGGCAGTTCCGTGGGCAATCCGCTCGCCGGCATCTATGTTCACCTGAGCGTGAACCAAGTCAACCCGGTATCCTTTTCTACGACGGTGGCGAATTCCGCTTCCTCGGGCATCCGGTTTAACAGCTTCCAAATTGACGCCGGTGCCGGCGCGTTCACTTTGGGAAAAAACAGCACGACCAATTGTTTGGATACCCTTTGGGGAACATCCAACCCGTCGCAACAAGGCATTACGAACAATTCGGCCAATCCGGTGACCATCTATCCGGATGTGCGGTGGCGTTATGGTGCAGGCGGTGCCCACACCATCGTCTTCGGCGGCACGGGTAATTTTTTAATCACCAACGATATTGCCAACGTGAACGGTGCGGCCACCCTGATCCAAAAGGATGGTTCAGGTACCATGTATTGGACGGCGGGACACAATGCCTTCTGGGGCACCATCTCCACGGTTTCCACCCCGATGGACATTTCGGGTGGCACGCTCGTACTCAAGAGCGGCGGCCTGTTTCCGTCCACAACGACGATCAACAACAACGGCGTCGCGCTGGTGTTGGACGCGCCGGCAAGTTCACAGGCGGCGGGTGCGCAGACGATTGCAAACCCCGTCCACGGCACCGGAAACTTGCAGGTCAACACTGGCACCCTCACGCTTTCGGGTCAGAACGACTACACCGGCAACACGGTCTTGAACGGTGGCGTTTTGGTGGCCAACCGCGCGGAAAACTTGGGCGTGAACGGCCCGCTCGGCAACGGCGGCTTCATCGTCTTCAATGGCGGCACCCTCCAATTCAGCGCGGTCAACAGTTATGATTATTCTCTGCGGTTCACCAATTCGGCGAGCCAGAGCTTCAAGTTTGACACGGCGGGACAAAACGTGACGTTCACCAACACGATGGTCAGCACCGGCGGCACGCTCACCAAGCTTGGCTCCGGCTCGCTGACGCTTTCTGGCGCGAACACTTACGACGGTGCCACCACGGTCAGCGCCGGGAAACTGGTTATCCAAGGTTCGCAAGGCAACGGTGCCATCACCGTGGCGAACAGCGCAGCGCTCGGCGTCAACCAAGGCGGTTCGACCATCACCCCGGCTTCGTTGACGGTGGGAACGAGTTCCAGCGCGACGCTGGAGTTCAACAACGTCAGCAGCACGGCGACGGCGGCGATTGCGACCGCCGCGATTTCCGCCGGCGGCACGGTCACTGTCAATGTCAACAGTGGCTCGTTCCTCATTGGCAGCGACTATCCGTTGCTTTCTTGGACTACCGGCACGACTCCGACCTTTTCTTTGGGAACTTTGACGGGCGCGGGCGGCAACCTTAACATCTTGGTTTCCGGTCCGACGACCACGCTTCGCTTGCACATCACCTCGCTAGCGTTTGTCTGGAGCGGTCTGGGTAGCGCCAACTGGGACATCACGACCCCCAACAACTGGAAGGTCAATGGTGCCAATCAGACTTGGGCCAACGGCGGCACGGCGTTGTTTGACGACACGATCACCACGGCCAACACCAACGTGACCGTCAATTTTGCGACGATCCAGTCGGCGAGCACCACGGTCAACAACAGCACCAAGCCCTACAGCATCACTTCGGCCGGAGCCAACTTCATCAGCACCGGCAGTTTGACCAAGAACGGCAACAGCTCGCTCACGCTGGCTGGCGGACTTAATAATTATAGCGGTGCCACGACGTTGAACGGCGGCATAACGACCGTCGGCGTGCTGGCCAACGGCGGTTCCGCCAGCGACATCGGGGCGGCGAACAACACTGCCGGAAGTCTGGTGCTCAATGGCGGCAATCTGCAATACACCGGTGCCGGCGCGACCATTGACCGCCTGTTCACCCTCGGCACGGCCGGCGGCACGATTGACGACGAAGGCGGCGGCGCATTGGTGTTGAACAACGCCGGTTCGATTGCCCTGAATGGCTCCGGTGCGCGCACGCTGACTTTGACGGGCAACGGCACGGATGAACTGGACGCCAAACTCGGCGACAACGGCGGCGCGACCGCACTGACGAAGAGCGGTTCAGGCACCTGGATTGTCACGGCGAATAACACCAACTCGGGCGCGGTCACGATCACCGGCGGCACACTGCAAGTTGGCAACGTCGGCGCGACCGGCGCGGTGGGCAGCGGTAACATCACGGTCAATCCGAACGCCAGTGTGCTCGCCTACCTCACCAGCGGCTCGGTCACCAACGGCACCGTCAGCGGCCTCGGCTCGGTCACGGTGAATGGCGGCGGCACCGTGGTGCTGCCCGGCAACAACAGCTATTCCGCCGGCACCACCATCGCCAACGGCAGCACGCTTCAGGTGGGTGTTGGCGGCGCGACCGGCGCGTTGAACGCCAACGGAAACATGACTGTGGATGGCACGCTCGTCTTCAACACCAGCGGCACGTTTGCCTATGGTGGCACCGGCATCGCCGGCGGCGGCAAAATCACCAGTCTCGGCGCCAACAGCTACACCGGCTGGACGCTGATTGGTTCGGGTTCCACCTTCCAGCCCTGCCAGGGCAATCAGGGCGCTTTGGCCAGCTCGGTGGTGACCAACAACGGCACGCTCCTGTTGATTCGTCAGGACAACGCCTCGTTTATTTACACCGGCCCCATCACCGGTTCAGGCAGCGTGCTGGTGGATGCGAACAACTTCAATCCCGGCGACGTGACGTTGACGGGCAACTGTGACTACACCGGCGGCACCTTCATCGGTGACAACGGGTTGGTCGTCGGCGATGGCAGCGGCACCGGCTGGATCACAAACAACGTGACCTTCATGAACAGCACGCAAGTGCCCAACGACAACACCCGCACGCTCACCTTCAACCGGCCCGACGACGTGACGTTCCCTGGCAACATCGTCACCAACTTTGCCAGTCCGCAAAGCAACCTCGGCCTAGTCGTCCAAAACGGAACCGGCACGCTGACGTTGACCGGCACCAACACCTACGGCAGCGGCACGACCATCAATGCCGGCAAGCTGCAGGTCGGCAACGGCGGCACCCGCGGCACCATTGGCTTCGGCCCGGTGACCGACAACGGCATCCTGGTTTGGAATCGTTCTGACGCCGTGAGTTTCGCCCGCGTTATCAGCGGCACTGGTTCGCTCGTGCAGCAAGGCACCGGCACGCTCACGCTGGGCGCCACCAACACCTACGTGGGTGACACCACGGTCAGCAACGGCACGCTCGTGATCACCGGCGGCTCGGTTGTCGGGAACGTGAACGTGGAGGGCGGTACGCTCGTGCCAGCCTCCCTCGCCACCGGTGGTCAGCTCAATGTGGGCGGTAACCTGACGATTGATTCTGGAACCATCATGGCTCCGTTGAACAAATCACTGGCCGTCACCAACCTGGTCGTCACCGGCACCATCACCCGTACCGGCGGTTCCGTGGTCGTGGCGAACGCCGGTCCGGCGCTGTCAGTCGGGGACAAGTTCTACCTCTTCAGCGGCCCGGTCAGCGGTTTCGCCACCCCGACCGGCGCCGGTGCAACCTGGCAAAACAATCTGGGCACGGATGGTTCCATCACCGCGCTCACGGTGCCTGTGACGGTGAACACCAACCCGCCGGTGCTCAAGGTTTCCGTCTCCGGCAACACCCTGAGCCTCGGCTGGCCGACCAACCTCGGTTGGACGCTCCAGACCAACAGTGTCAGCCTGACCGCCGCCAACCAGTGGTTCCCGGTGGTCGGCTCGGCTGCCGTGACGAACGCGAGCTTCACCATCAATCCGGCGAAGGCCAACGTGTTCTTCCGCATGGTGTATCCCTGATAGTTTAGTAACGGGGGCCGCCGCAGAGCGGTTGTGGCTGCGGCGGCCCCTGATTTTTTTTCAGACAACCTATGAAAAGGAAAACTGTCAACAATGAACCAAACGGCCGCGCGCGTTTCGGTTTTACCCTGATCGAACTGTTGGTGGTCATCGCCATCATCGCCATTCTCGCGGCCATGCTGTTGCCGGCCCTTTCAGCCGCCAAGTTTCGCGCCAAGGTGATCAACTGCACGTCCAATTTTCGTCAATGGGGCGTCATGGCCAACATGTATGCGGGTGATAGCCGTGATTATTTGCCGGGCACGTATCTCCGTGGAAGCGGCGGCGGTAATCCGTGGGACGTGGACACCACTTTTGTCCCGACTTGCGCAGGCTATGGCCTTACGGTGCCCATGTGGTTTTGTCCGGTGCGCACCATCGAGTCGGCGGCGCAATACGCGGCGGCGAAAGCGTTCCTTGGCCACGACATGACCACCATTACGGATTTGAACCAATATTTGAACAGTTTTTTCAACGGTGAAGTCGTGATGAATCACTCTATCTGGACGAAGGGACCGATTAAAAATGCTCCCGGTTACTATCTGCTTGATCCACAATACGTGGTCGCTAACACGGATGTCGCCAGCTATGGATTGCCCGCCAAAACCACCGACCGCGGCAGCGGCTTTGTTCCTTTTATGAGTGATGGGTGTTTTGCTGGCTATGGCTCGCCGTACTCGGAAAATGTGAAGGACATCAACATCAATTTTGCAAACAATCTGCCCACGGCTAAAAAATCGTCCGGGCACGTCCTGGCGGGACAACACAAATCCGTCAACAGCATCTTTTCAGACGGCCATGTGGCCACGCACAACCGGAAGCAGTTGACTTGTGTTTACGACAACATCAATCAACTGGCCGCCTGGTTTTATTGAGGTCTGCGGTTCTTGGATCAGCCGGATGTTGGAACCATGAAAAAGTTTTTTCGAGGTAACCCCCGGAGAGATCTGGTTTCTCTCCAGGCTTTTACCTTGATCGAACTCCTCGTGGTGATAGCCATCATTGCGATTCTGGCCTCGATGCTCCTGCCGGCTTTGGGGGCCGCGAAATTCCGCGCCAAGGTCATCAACTGTTCGTCCAACTACCGGCAGTGGGGGCTGGCCGTGAATTTGTATGCGAACGACGACCGGCGCGGCAAGTTTCCAACTTTTGTTCCCGCCGTGGGCAACAACACCTGGGATGTCAGTCCCAACCTGATCACCAACCTGGGGCCGCTGGGCATGACGGTGCCAATGTGGTATTGCCCGACGCGACCGCAAAATTTTGACGGGCCGGCCGGCTATGCCGGACCTGGATCAATGGGTGACAATACCTGGTGCCCGACGGCGGCGGGCGGTGGTCACGCGTTGAGTTCATTGGGCGATTTGAGCCGGGCGGTGACCCGGCAGAACTTCGGTTTTGCAGTCTGCTATCACGCCTGGTGGGTGCCGCGGCTTAATCTAAATGGAACGGTTCTTTATCCCGTCTCTCCCGGAAATGCAAATAACTGGCCCAGCAGCCCGACGGATAAACAAGTTTCGGCACAACCCATTCTGACGGATCGTTCCGCCCATCAGACCAGCCCGCTGCCGACCGATGCCGGTGAAGGCCATCCGCTCAATGGACGCATCAAATCCATCAACCTGTTATTTGGCGACGGGCACGTTGCCACGCACAAGGCGTCGGAAATCCAGATGCGTTACTTTGGCAACTACTACAATTTTTATTGAAGCCATCGCCGATCACGATTTATCTGCCGCCAGCCTCTGTGCAATACCAACCCCGTCGTTGCCACCATGCTTGTGGACACCAAGGTCGGCGATGTCGTGCGTTTCTACCGCCCTCAGATCGGGCCGTGAAAGGGGATCAACCGTAGAGATACGGAGCTGGTTTCGTAGCAGTATCCATTTCTTTTTTGAAGGGCTTTTGTCAACAATTTCGTCCAGCAACAAACCCTAAAAATTATTATCATCGTTATGCAAAAATGTTTCCCCGGTTTCCCGCTTGTGTGTGGCACGCTGATGGCGGCTGGCTTGTGCGGCACGGCTCGCGCTGATCTCAGCTTTTCAACATCAGGTACGGTCAGCAGCTACGTTGGCGCACCCGTTTACACTTCAACCACCGCAACCTCGGCGACGGTCGCCCAGGGCAACCCGTCTTTGGGCAGTGGCGCGGCCAACTTCGTCTTGAGCGAAACCTTTACGCCCAGCTCGGGATACACCTTGGGGCAAATCGCGATCTTGGGCGGTGCCAGTGTTCCCAACACCGGGCTTACGCTTCACCTGTTTGATGTGACGGGTGTGGACAAACAGCTTTCAAGCGCGTTCTACTTTCCGGGCACGGATCTCTTTGGCGGCGGTGCCGGTCTTTCATTCACCGTCGCTCCGGCGGGCGAGTCGCAATGGATCTTTAGCCTTAGCAATGGCGGCACCTCCGATCAGATTGCGTTGACGGCCGGCAACACCTACGCGCTTGAGCTGTGGACTCCGGCGGCTGTTGGTCAGAATGGTATTCAGTGGTATCGCGCCGGGGTGGTGGCGACTGATGGGCAGATGATGG
>JANYDP010000100.1 GCA_025363535.1 Verrucomicrobiota bacterium
TTTCAAGTTCTTGCCCGATTCCAAGGTCACAATTTGTGACCTTGGATTTTGCTTTTTCTCCCGATTTCCATCATTTTTGCCATCCAAGGTCACAATTTGTGACCTTAAAATTTGCGCCGCCTCCTCTTTTGAAATCTGAAACATAAAGTCCGCGGGGAAGCGTTCAAGGTTGCGCTTCACAGCCTGATTCAAAACCTTCGTTTCGACTCCATACAGTTCCGCCAGGTCGCGGTCGAGCATCACCTTTTCACCGCGCAGAAGCAAAATCCTGCGCTTGATGCGTTGGGCTGGAATCAGGCTGGCTTCGCTCATGGTTGGTCAAATCTTCAGGTCACAAGGTGTGGCCTCAAACAGTCATCACTTGTAACTCCGCGTGCTCATGTGAACTTCCTCGTAGATGAGCGGCTCTTTATTCAGAATCGGCGCTTTCGCAGGATCCCCGGGATATTCCCAACCGGCCACATAGGCGAAGGCGTCATCGCGGCGTTTCACGTCGCCGGGGTTTACGAGGCCCTGTTTGGTTTCGGGATCATCCGGCGTGTATTGATATTCCTCGCGGAAATGGCCGCCGCAGCTTTCTTCGCGGTGCAGGGCATCGCGGCACATGAGTTCGCCGAGTTCGATGAAGTCGGCGATGCGTCCGGCCTGTTCCAGTGATTGATTCCACTCGTTGCCCTCGCCAGACACTTTGACATTCTTCCAATATTCCTCGCGCAATGCCGCGATTTTTTTGATGCCGGCTTCGAGGCTGGCCTTGGTGCGCGCCATGCCACAATGATCCCACATCAGCTTGCCGAGCGCCTTGTGGAAGCTGGCCGGCGTGCGGGTGCCCTTGTTGCCAAGCAACTTCTTGGTGAGTGCTTGGACATTTTCTTCCGCCTGCTTGAACGCGGCGTGATCTGTGGCGGGACGCTTGTCGGGCTTCTGCGTCGCGAGATAACCGGAGATGGTCGCAGGCAGCACAAAGTAACCGTCGGACAAACCCTGCATCAGCGCGCTCGCGCCGAGACGGTTCGCGCCGTGGTCGGAGAAATTTGCCTCGCCCAGCACGAACAGGCCGGGGACGTTGCTCATCAAATTGTAGTCCACCCACAGACCGCCCATCGTGTAATGCACGGCGGGATAAATCCGCATCGGCGTGTGATAGGCGTCTTCATTGGTGATCTCGTGATACATCGCGAACAGATTTCCGTAACGTTCACGTACCTTGTCTTCACCAAGTCGCTTGATCGCAGCGGAAAAATCCAGATAAACACCGAGTCCGGTTTCGCCCGCGCCACGACCTTCATCACAAACGGTCTTGGCCGCGCGGCTCGCGATGTCGCGGGGAGCCAGGTTGCCGAACGCGGAATACATGCGCTCCAAATAATAATCGCGGTCGCCTTCGGCAATGTCCGCCGGGGCTTTCTTGCAATCTTCTTTTTTCTTCGGCACCCAGACGCGGCCGTCGTTGCGGAGTGATTCAGACATGAGCGTTAGCTTGGATTGATAATCGCCGCTAACCGGGATGCACGTCGGATGAATCTGCGTGTAGCACGGATTGGCGAAGCACGCGCCGCGTTTGTAAGCGCGCCAACTGGCCGTGACGTTCGCCTGCCGCGCGTAGGTGGAAAGGTTATAGACGTTGCCGTAACCACCGGTGGCCAGCACCACCGCGTCGGCGTTGTGCCGGGTGACTTCGCCGGTCTGCAAATTGCGGACAATTATGCCCTTGGCCTGTCCGTCCACAACGACGAGATCAAGCATCTCGGAGTGCGTGAAAGATTTCACTGCGCCTTGCCCGATCATCTTGTTCAACGCCGAGTAAGCGCCGAGCAACAACTGCTGCCCCGTCTGCCCGCGCGCGTAAAACGTGCGGGAAACTTGCGCGCCGCCGAAGGAGCGGTTGTCCAGCAAACCACCGTATTCACGGGCAAACGGCACGCCTTGCGCGGCGCACTGGTCAATGATGTTGACGGACACTTCGGCGAGCCGATGCACGTTCGCTTCGCGCGCACGGAAATCGCCGCCCTTGATCGTGTCGTAGAACAAACGATGCACCGAGTCGCCGTCGTTCTGATAGTTTTTCGCGGCGTTGATGCCGCCCTGCGCGGCGACCGAGTGGGCGCGGCGGGGTGAATCGTGGAACACAAAGTTGTGAACTTCGTAGCCAAGCTCCGCAAGCGTGGCGCTCGCGCTTGCGCCGGCCAAACCCGCACCGACGACAATGATCTTGTACTTCCGCTTGTTGGCCGGATTGATCAGCTTGGTGTTGAACTTGTAGCTCTCCCACTTTTTTTCGAGCGGGCCGGCGGGGATGTTTGAGTTAAGCGTGGCCATGTTATTTCGCCTCCTTTGTCGCCGCCATTGAGGAATCAATCAGCGAACTTTTCGCCTTCTCCGCGTAGTCCGCGCCGATGACGTGCATATAAATTGAAACTGGAATCAGCGCATAGCCGACGAAAATGCCAATGCTCACCACTTTCGCGAAGCGCTGGATGACCGGCGACCACGCGTGGTTTTTCAAACCGAGCGATTGAAACATCGCTGCGAGTCCGTGGCCGAGATGCACGAACAACAACGCCTGCGCAATCAGGTAGAACAGGCAAACCCAGCCAACTTGGAAGCCGAGGATCATCATCGCATAAACGTCCGGGACGGTCTCGCCGTGCAGCGTGGTTGTGAGTTTGGTGAAGTCGCCCACGCCGTTGATGCCCGGCAGAAGCACCGTGAAATGCGCGAGGTGATAAATGATGAACGCCAGGACCACGAGTCCGCTCACCAGCATGTAGCGCGATTGCCAGGTGGAACCGTGCGCGCCCGGGGTGACGTAACCGACGGGCCGGGCGGCCTTGTTCTCGATGCTCAATTGAATCGCGGTGAGGATGTGCAAGCCCACGAGCGTCAGCAATCCGAGCCGGACCACCCAGAGCAGCTCCGGCGTGCTCTTGAGGAAATGCGCGTAACGATTGATCATTTCCGGCGGGCCGAAGACTTGCAGGTTGCCGGCGAGATGGCCGACGACGAAAAGAAACAGCAGCGCGCCGGAACCGGCCATGATGAATTTTCTGCCGAGCGAAGAACCAAAGATATTTTTTATGACGTTCATGAACGTTGCAATCAGGATGCAACGGCGTGAACTCTAATCAGCCATAAGCCCGCGTCAATACAGGAGAAACGGTATAAGCGAGGGCGCAAACATGGTTGCGGCCCCCTTATGACGATGGCAGTGGGCAGGACTTGATTGAACGCGCAGTCGCGGAAGCGGTCGGACAACTTTGGACTTTAGACTTGGGACTCGGGACTCTAGCTTGCGCGCGTGTCGAAAATGTTGAAAGCCTCCGGCGGAATGGCCCTCGCCACGCTCACCAGCCGCTTGCTGGGGATGGTGCGCGAGATGGTCTATGCCTGGTTCATGGGCGACGGCTGGGTTGCCTGGGCGTTTCAAACCGCGTTCACCATCCCAAATCTTTTCCGCCGCCTGCTCGGTGAAGGCGCGTTGACGGCGGCGTTCATCCCCATCTTCAAGGAGAAGGAAAAAAAAGAAGGCGAGGCGGAAATGTGGCGCGCGACCAACGCCGTCCTTTCCGGGCTGGTCGTGACAGCATCGGGAGTCATCGCGCTGGTGATGATCGGCGTCACCGTGGCACTCAACGTCCATGAATTTCCCGTGCAGGTTGATCTCATGCTCCACCTCCTGCGCGCCATGTTCCCTTACATGCTGCTGGTCTGCGTGGCGGCGGTGCTGATCGGAATGCTCAACGCCCGAGGACATTTCTTCATCCCCGCCTTGGGCGCGGTGGTGTTGAACATCGTGATGATCGCATCCGTGTGGTGGTTCGCCCCCAAACTAGGTCTGGATTTGCCGCCGGAGGCGCGGCTGCCAAAACAAATCTTTGCGCTGGCGATTGGCGTGCTGGTGGCGGGCGTCGCGCAGGCGGCGTTTCAATTGCCGACGCTCTTGAACGATGGCTTCCGTTACCGCTGGGTTTCGCCGTGGCGCGATGAAACCGTCCGGCGCGTGGTGCGGAAGATGATCCCCGGCGCGATCGGCGTGGCGGCCTTTCAGATCAACGTCGCCGTCATCCAGGGCATGGGCGCGTGGCTGGATACACCAGGGCATCCGGTCATCGTGCCGTTCAACTACGCCGTGCGGCTCATGGAACTGCCGCAGGGGATTTTCGGAATTTCGCTCGCGACATTTCTGCTCACCACTCTTTCCGGGCTGGCCGTGGAAAAAAATTACGGCGAGTTTCGCGCCACGCTGCGGCAGGGCATGGCGCATCTGCTCTTGGTCAATCTGCTCATGGCTGTGCTGCTGGTGCTGCTGGCTGAGCCGATCATGCGGCTGTTGTTTGAACGCGGGAAATTCGGCCCGGACTCGACTGCCCGCGCCACGCTGGCTCTGCAATATCTCGGCGCAAGTCTCGTAGCATACTCTTTGGTGAATCTGGTGGCCCGTGCGTTCTATGCGCTCGGTGACACCCGAACGCCGATGAAGATCAGCATCGTGTGCCTACTGCTGAATTTGATTTTGTCAGTTGCTCTGGTGCTGCCGTTCCGCCAAGCCGGACTCGGCCTGGCGAACACGATCAGTTCCGCCGTCAATCTCGCGCTGCTGCTCTACGCGCTCCGGCGCAAGCTGGGCAAACTGGAACTGGCCTCGTTGCGGGCAACCTTGCCGTCGCTCGCGCTGGCCGCAGTGTTCGCCATTGCGGTCGCCTGGTGGGCGGGAAAATTCTGGGAGGCGCACCTCGGCCACGCCACGCTCGTGCTGAAAATCGGCGCGGTCTTCGGGCCGGGCCTCGCGGCCAGTCTCGCATACTGGCTGGTGGCGTTTGCGGCGAAAGTTCCCGCCGCTCAGGAGATCACGGGATTGGTGGCGCAGAAGTTCCGCCGCTGACCGGCAGGACATCGTCGGCGAACTGGACTTTTTCAAAACCCAGTTGCAGCAGCAGCGCGCGGAGCTGCACGCGGGCGCGCTCGTCGGCGGCTTTCAAGATGCCGCCTTCGCGGGCGGCGCGGCGGATGTCTTCCACGGCATTTTGCCGGACGGTTTGTTCGAGGTTCTTGTCGGACGGCGCGAGCAAGCCGGTCTTGCGATCAATCACCTGTGTCAATTTCTCGTCGAGATAGGCGTCGGTGATTTGCGCGTGCGGCAGCGTGATGAAGATGATTTTCCCCTCCACGATCAAGTCATCCGGCTTAAGTTTTCCGAGATCAATGCCCGCCTTGACCGTGCCGTGGGCGAGCAGCAGCAGGCGGTTTTCACTGCCGATGAGCTGGCCCACGAGGTGTTCCGAGGGAACTTCCAGGCCTTCCATTTTTTCAATGACGTATTGAACGGTGACGAGTTCGGAAAGGGTTTTGACCTGCTGGAGGATGGCGACGGTGTTGTAAAGGCGGGCAGGGGAATTCGGACTCCACCACCAGGAAACTTTCAGACCGCACAAAACGCCCAGGCCGAAAAAGATCGCCAGCAGCAGGGTGGTTGCGCGTTTGGATTTCACCATGCGGGGAATTTAGCGGGAAAGGCGGGTTTGCAAAGCGGGAAGTCACGGTAAACCAAATCCACGGATCTCCGCCAAGGCCAGCAAGGAAAATTTCCGCCTTTGATGCCGACCGGGGGGGCGAAAGTGACGTAGCGTAGATTTCCAAATCGGTAGCGCGCTGAAACTCCAGTGCCCATTCCGCGTTTCCCAATCCGCATATTTGGAAATCCACGACACACCGACTTGGAAGTCGGCGCTAAGATTTCAGCATCGTCGTGCTTGTGGCGCATAGCTCGCGCTATGCGTGATGACCGGGGCATTTTTTGACCAGACGGAACTGAAACACCATGCGCGAAATTCAAATTGAAGTTAAACCCCGCATCAGATCGGTCCATTTGCAGCGAAGAGCTTTTTGAATTCTGATGGCCGTCGTCAAAAGAATGTTGATATGGCCCGCTTCAATTTTCTGGATCGTGCGCGGATTGACTTCCACCCGTTCTGCCAATTTTTCCTGAGTGAAACCGCGCGCAACCCGTTCCCGGCGCAAGTTTGCGCCAAAGGTTGCGAGTTCGCGTGGTTTTGGGCGGTTTTTAGGCACGCCCTATTGGGCCGTAAATAATTCTTGCCAAACACGGCCTGATGGGGCGTAATCACTGCGATATGAGAGCCAAACGGAATCGGGTTCCTCTATGGCCGGTTGGGGGGCAGCTTGGGCGCAACCCCATCAAACGCCGTTGCCATAAAGCAGTCCTTCCGTCGCTGCCGGACATAGCGCATTGATTCTCCAAACTTCACTAAAATCAGATCATGAAAATTCTAAACGCCATTTCCATCAGTATGTATTTTGCATTTGCGACGATTTCCTCGGCACAAATCGTCACTAACGGCAGTTTTGAAACGCCACAAGTAGGTTCTGGAACCGGCGTATATTTCCCCGCAAATGCCTCTTGGACTTTCGGCACTGCGCCTGGGGCTGGCAACGGCGGCGGCATTATCTCCCCACCTGGCTTTGTCCCCGCTAATGGTGGTAATTTTCATGCTCCCGCAGCGCCCTCGGGTTCGCAAATTGGTTTTTTGCAGATTTCAAATGCTTACGTAACGCAAATTATTTTCCTCCCAAACAACGGTGTGTACAACATCGCCTATAAAGATGCAGGCAGACCATATACTGGTGGGGTTGATGGTCATGGCGACACGACATATCAAATCCGTTTGGACTCTAATCGGATCGCTCAAGTTTCGACTTATACTGGACAGGCATTCACGCAAGAATCATTCACATTTTCCGCTACTGCTGGTTCTCACCAATTGACCTTCGTTATTGTGTCAAACTTCGTCTATGATAGCACCGTATTTTTCGACGCCATCGCGGTAACATTCATCGGGCCGTCGTTATCAATTCAAAGCACAAACATCAACGAAGAAGAGGCGTGGCAATACACGCCGACTGTTAGCAGCGGCAGCTACACATTTGGCCTATCTAATGCGCCATCTGGCATGGCCATCAATACAAATTCCGGCGCTATTTCTTGGACGCCCACTGAAACGCAAGGGCCAAGCACAAACATCATTACCTATGCCGTCAGTCAATCCGGTTCCGTCGTGGCTTGGACTAACTTCACAGTCGTTGTTCTGGAATCAAACGTGCCTCCAGCATTCGCCACCTGGCCCGGCCCACAAACGGTCTATGCCACCGCTCCGTTGAGCGTTCAAATCACCGCTACGGACAGCGATATTCCAGCCAACACACTTACCTACGCTATCGTTTCCGCGCCCACCGGCGTAAGTATCAATTCATCCAGCGGCCTGTTAAGCTGGACGCCCACCACCGGCCAGGTCGGGTTGAATACCATCTATGTCAGTGTGACGGACTATAATCCTTGGGCGGTGAACAGCCAGCATCTAAGTGTGACCAACAGTTTCACAGTCACCGTCAATGCACTGGTGCCACCGTCATTTCTTCAGACACCCACAAATCAGGTCGTTGGATTTGCCCAGGGTTTTGCCTTCACCTCTCTCGCCACTGGTTATCCACCACCAACCTATCAATGGCAATTCTCTACGGACGGCGTCACCTTTGCGGATGTCATCGGAGCCACGGGAGCGAGTTTTCAACTCGGTTCGTCCAGCGTGACAAATCTTGGCTATTACCGGGTAGTGGCTTCCAATTTCGTCGGAACAAACACAAGTGCTGCCGTCAGCCTGTCATTTCTTAATGCCAAACTCCTGCCTGATCTCATTCTGTATGGTCCGGTGGGAGCAAATTACAACATTCAATCCATGCCAGCACTTGGCGGTAACTCGAACTGGACGACAATTGGCACCGTCACACTGCCCATTTCACAACCGTTCATTTACGTTGATCCGGCCTCACTCACAAACAGTCAGCAATTTTATCGGGCCGTGCCGCAATAGATGGGTTTACCAAAATCAAGGCCGGTTCCTGAAAAGGTTCCGGCCTTATTGGTTTGACGCATGGCCAGCGGCGGGAAAATAAAAAGCGCGGAACGAATTAACGTTCCGCGCTTGTATATTTTTCTGTGAAGTTTAGGTCAGCGAAATCTTGTCGCCTTCTTTCAAGGTGACAATCGCCTTCTTCCAGTTGTTGGTGCGGCCGGCCTGGGCCGTGCGCTTGCGGCGGGCCTTGCCGCGCACGTTCAACGTGTTGACCTTGGTGACCTTCACCTTGAACAGTTCCTGCACCGCCGAGCGGATCTGGGTCTTGTTCGCGCGCGGATCGGCCACGACGGTGTACTGGTTGAAGCTCTCGGCCTGCTTCGTGCCTTTTTCGGTCAGGCGCACCGTTCGGATGATTTCAAAAGCATTCATGTTATTCCTTGTTCAAACGGGCTTCGACTTTCTCGAACGCGCCCTTGGTGAAAACCAGCTTGTCGGAGCGCAGCACGTCGTAGGTGTTTAACGAGTCGCCCGTGGTGAGAAACACATTGGCCACATTGCGGGAGGCCTGCGTGAGGTTCTTGTCCGCATCCTGCGCCACGATCAACGCGGTGCCGGTGGTCAAATCCAAGGCCGAGAGGACGCCGACGAAATCCTTCGTCTTACCCGTGCTCAGCTTGAGATCGTTGATCACAACCACATCACCCGCCTTCAAACGCTCACTGAGCGCCTTGCGCAGCGCGAGCTGCCGGGTCTTGTCGTTGATCTTCTTCGTGAAGTCGCGGGGCTTGGGTCCGAAGACCACGCCACCCCCGCGCCACAACGGCGAGGCGAAGGAACCGGCGCGCGCGCGGCCCGTGCCTTTTTGTTTCCAGGGCTTCTTGTTGGAACCAGCCACATCGCCGGCAGTCTTGGTGCAGGCCGTGCCCATGCGCTGGGCGGCCTGATAAGCCACGACGGTGTCGTGAACGGCTTGCGTGCCCCGGCCGTCTTCGACGAGCGCGAATTTGACTTCGTGTTCGCCCTGGCTTTTTCCTGAAATGTCTTTGATTGAAATTTTCATGGCAGTGCCTCAATTACTTCTTTTTAACTTCAGCCTTCTTGGCCTCGGCGGCGGCTTTTTTGGCTTCCGCTTTCTTGTTCACCGGAGCCACGGCCGGCTTCCAGCCTTTCGGGCGCTTCTTAGATTCACGGATGACGACGTAATCGCCTTCCGCACCAGGAATCGAGCCTTTGATGAGAATCAGATTGTCCGCTTCGCGCACCTGGATGACTTCCAGATTCTGCGTGGTGCGTTGCACCTGGCCGAGGTGACCGGGCATCTTCATGCCGCGCATAACGGTGCCGGGGAACAAACGCTGGCCGATGGCGCCAGAACGACGGTGCCAACCTTTCGCGCCGTGGGTGGAATCACCGCCGGCAAAAGCATGACGGGCCACGACACCTTCAAAGCCGCGACCCTTCGTGACGCCAATGGCATCAATGAAATCGCCGGGGGCGAACAACGTCGGTCCGACGATGTCGCCGGGCTTCACATCCTTGGAGAAATCGCGAAACTCCTTGATGCGCTTCACGGCGACACCGTTTTGTTTCTTGATGTGTCCGAGCAGCGGCTTGGTGACGCGCTGTTCTTTTTGATCGTCGAACCCGAGTTGCACGGAGTTGTAGCCGTCTTTGCCAGCCTGCGTTTTGACCTGTAGCACGCGGTTCGGACCGGCGAGCACAACAGTGACGGGGATCAGCGCGCCATTCGCATCATAGACGCGCGTATGGCCCAATTTTTTTCCTAAAAGTCCTAGTGGCATAAGCGTCAGATCTTGATGGTGATGTCCACGCCGGCGGGGAGGTTGAGCTTCTTCAGCTCGTCCACGGTCTTGGCGGTCGGCTCGATGATGTCAATGAGCCGCTTGTGGGTGCGTTGTTCAAAGGTTTCCTGGGACTTCTTGTCCGAGTGCGGCGAGCGCAGCACGGTGAAGCGTTCCACGCGCGTGGGCAGCGGAATCGGCCCAGCCACGCGGGCGCCAGTGCGTTTTACCGTGTCCGCGATTTCACGCGCGGACTGGTCTATGACCCGATGGTCATAGGCCTTGAGTCGTATCCGTATTTTTTGTCCAGCCATATAAAGAACAATTTTATAGTTATGGTTTAGTTAGGTGCGTGCCGCCGGTTTTGACTTGGCGGCGTCCAGAATTTTCTCGAGCACACTGTTGGGAACCTGCTCGAAAGTCAACGGCTCCATTGAGTAAGAGGCGCGGCCCTTGGAGAGCGAACGGATCGCGGTGGCGTAGCCGAACATTTCGGCCAGCGGTACCTGCGCGTTCACAATCGTCTGACCGTTCTTCGCTTCAATGTTGATGATCATGCCGCGACGACGGGTGATGTCGCCGATCAGATCGCCCTGATATTCATCGGGCGTGGTCAGCTCGACCTTCATGATCGGTTCGAGCAAAATCGGGCCGGCCTTTTTGAAAGCGTCTTTCAGCGCGAAAATGCCCGCCATCTTGAACGCGAGTTCGTTCGAGTCCACTTCATGGAACGATCCGTCAGTGACTTCCACCTTGATGTCAATGACCTGGTAACCGGCATAGACGCCAGTCTTGATGGCTTCTTCGATGCCGTCAATCACCGCCGGAATGTATTCCTTGGGAATAGTGCCGCCGACAATTTCGTCAACGACTTCCACGCCCTTGCCTTTTTCATTCGGATAAACCTTGATGCAGGCGTGGCCGTACTGGCCGCGACCACCGGACTGCCGGATGAATTTGCCTTCGCCTTCGGCGTTCTTCGTGATGGTTTCGCGATACGCGATCTGCGGCGCGCCGGTGTTGGCGGACACGTTGAACTCGCGCTTAAGGCGGTCAATGATGATTTCCAGATGCAGCTCGCCCATGCCCGCGATGATGAGCTGGCTGGTTTCTTCGTTGGTGAAGCAGCGGAACGTCGGATCTTCTTCAGCCAATCGCTGCAAGCCTTCGGACATCTTGTCGCGATCCTGCTTGGTCTTGGGTTCAACGGCCATCGAGATGACGGGTTCCGGGAACGTCGGCGGTTCCAACGTCACGTCATAATCTTCGTCGCACAGCGTGTCGCCCGTGGTGATGTTGCGCAGACCGACAAGTGCCGCGATGTCGCCGGCATAGACCTCGTTGATGTCCTTGCGTTCGCTGCCCTGAATGACCATGAGGCGGCTGACGCGCTCGCGTTTGCGCGTGCGCGGATTGTAAATCGTGTCGCCCTTCTTGAGCTGACCGGAATAGACGCGGAAGAACACCAACTTGCCGGCGTAGGGATCGGTCCAGAGCTTGAACGCGAGCGAGCAGAACTTGTTGTTGTCGTTGGTTTCAACATGGACGACGTTTTCTGTCGAGCCGACTTCCAAACCTTCCGCCCCAGGAACATCCAACGGGCTGGGCAGATAATCAATGACCGCGTCCACCAGCACCTGCACGCCTTTTTTCTTGAAGGCCGAGCCGCACAGCACGGGAATCATTTCGATCTTGCACGTCAACCGGCGGATGGCCGCCTTCAACGTCGGCGCGTCAATCGGCTTCTCTTCCAAAACCATTTCCGCAATCGCGTCGTCTTTGTTGGAAACCGCGTCAATCAATTCCGCGAGCGCGGCCTTGGCGCGCTCCTGATCTTCCGGAGCGATTTCCTTGATTTCGTAATTGAGACCTTCGTTGGCCTCGGTCGGCCCCCAATAAATAGTCTTCTGATTGACGACGTCAATCACACCTTCAAAGCCGCCTGTGACGGACTTGCCTTCAGCCTCGGTCGGCCCCTGGCCCAGCGGCAGGAAAACCGGGAAAGCATACGCGCGCAGCTTGGTGCGCATGTCGTTCAAGGCGTTTTCAAAATTCGCGCCGATGCGATCCATCTTGTTGACGAACGCGATGCGCGGAACTTTATATTTCGTCGCCTGACGCCAAACGGTTTCCGATTGCGGCTGCACGCCCGCGACGCCGCAGAACACGGCGACCGCGCCGTCGAGCACGCGCATGGAGCGTTCGACTTCCGCCGTAAAATCAACGTGGCCGGGCGTGTCAATGATGTTGACGCGGTGCGGGATGTTGTTGAACGCCTTGTAAACCTGGTCTTCACCCGCCTTGGCCGTTTTCTGGGTCCAGAAACAAGTGACGGCAGCGGACGTGATCGTGATGCCGCGTTCCTTTTCCTGCTCCATCCAGTCGGTGACCGTGTTGCCGTCATCCACGTCGCCGATCTTGTGGATCAGGCCGGTGTAAAAAAGAATCCGCTCAGTCGTGGTCGTCTTGCCGGCGTCAATGTGCGCGGCGATGCCGATGTTGCGCGTGCGCTCCATCGTGTATTGACGATTGGGCGAATTCGCCGGTTTGCCGTTCACTGTTTTGCCGTCGGTCGCTGCTTGCATGTTAAAAAAGGTTCTGTCTTAGAGAATAAAAACGCCCCGTCGCGACTCGCTTCGGGGCGCGTTCAAAGTTTTTTCTACCAGCGGAAATGGGCGAACGCCTTGTTGGCCTGGGCCATCTTATGCACTTCGTCCCGCTTGCGGATCGCGTTGCCCTGACCTTGATAGGCTTCCAGGATTTCTGCGGCCAGCGCGGCTTTCATCGGCACACCCTTGCGGGCGTCGGCAAAATCCACCAACCAGCGGAGCGCGAGCGCGAACTGGCGGTCACTTGCCACTTCGATTGGCACCTGATAGGTCGCACCACCGACGCGGCGGGGCTTGATTTCGAGGCGGGGCTTGGCGTTGTCCACGGCGCGCTGCAAAATTTCGAGCGGCGTGGTAGCGGGATTCTTTTCGGCGATCTGATCAAAGGCGCCGTAAACAATCCGCTGGGCCGTGCTCTTCTTGCCGGAGCACATGACCGTGTTGACCAGGCGCGCAACCAAGGCGCTGTTGAATTTCGCGTCGGTGGAAACCGGGCGACGGGTGGCTTGTCTTCTTCTGGACATGGTTTGTTAAATCGTTGGAAAGTTAAAATTACTTGGCGGCGGCCGGCTTCGCAGCCTTCGGACGCTTGACGCCATACTTGGAACGGCTGACGCGCCGCTTTTCAACGCCAGCGGCGTCGAGCGTACCGCGCACGATGTGATAGCGCACACCGGGCAAATCCTTCACCTTGCCGCCGCGCACGAGCACGATGGAGTGTTCCTGCAAATTATGACCTTCGTCCGGGATGTAGGCGATGATCTCGTAGCCGTTCGTCAACCGCACCTTCGCGACTTTGCGCATCGCGGAGTTCGGCTTCTTGGGCGTGCGGGTCATGACCTGCAGGCAGACGCCGCGTCGAAACGGCGAGTTTTCCAAGGCTGGCGACTTGGACTTGTACTTGACCCGGCTGCGGCCCTTGCGAACCAATTGATTGATTGTCGGCATTGCTGTCTAAATTATTTTGTACGCTTCACCCGGCGGCGTGCCGGACAAACGGAGCGCGGAATATAGCAACTGCAACTTTCAACGCAACAGGTTTTTTGAAGAATTTGAGTGCGGCACGCCTCCGGTTGCGCGGCGGGGGCCAAACACGTTGCCTCCGGTCAGCGCGGCGACAACTCTACGCTGCCCTGCCGCAGCACGTTGAAAGTTCCATTGCGCTGCCACGCCGCCACGTCCAGGCGTACCGGCTCGCCATTTTTTTCCGCGTAAATCAATTTGGCCAGCGCGGTAAGATCCGGCGGTGGCGGCTGGTCGTCCACCTGTTTCACCAACATGCCGCTCTGCAAACCCGCCGTCCCCGCTGGGCTGTTGGTCTCCACGGCGCTGATCGTGAACCCTTCGGCCACCCGCTCCAGATTCAAGCCCAGCTTGCGGCGGATCATCTCGGCATTGAAAACATTTTTCTCCGGCACCAGTTGCACCGTCAATTCCCGCCGTTCCAATCCGCGCTGAATCGTCAGCCGCTCCTTCGCCCCGGCGTCGGTTGCAAGCGCGTCCGCCAGATCAATAAAACTCTTTAATGCTTTGCCGTTGAGCAGCAGGATCGCGTCGCCTGCTTTCAAGCCCGCACGTTCGGCCGGACTTTCTGGCTGCACGGTCGTGACGACCAGCGGCGAACTGCCCGCCTTGACCTTCGCGCCGAACCAAAATGCCTTCACCGTTTCCACTGTGATTTCGGAAAGCCCCGCCAGCACCTGCTTGATGGGAATGGCGAAACCGATCCCCTGCGCTGGCTGGCCTTCCACTTCGTTCACGACCGCCACGTTGAGACCAATGAGTTCGCCGCGCAGATTCACCAACGGCCCGCCGCTGTTGCCCATATTGATGGGCGCGTCCGTTTGCAGCCAGTTCCACACATCGAGCTTGGCGTTTTCCTTGGGCCGACTCCGGCTCTTGGAGCTGAGAATGCCGCGCGTCACCGAACCGCCGAGTCCGAAGGGATTGCCCAGCGCCAGCACGGTTTCGCCGAGCAGCAGATCATCCTCGTGCGCGAGCTTGATGGCGTGAAATTTTTCGCCGGGCCGCGCAATCAATTTGAGCAAGGCCACGTCGCTCTTGGCATCGCTGGCCACCACTGTGGCTTCATAAATGTCCGGGCCGTTGGCGAACTTCACGGCGATCTTGTCCGCGCGCCGCACGACGTGGTCGTTCGTCAGCAAATAACCCGCCTCATCAATCACCACGCCAGAGCCAAGGCTGAACGGCGTGTCCGTCGAATGCTGGCCGGAGAACTGGCGGTAAAATTCCTGGAACGGATCGCGCACCTCCACGAGATTTTTGGTGGCGATGTTCACCACGCACGGCATCACCTGCTCCACCGCCGTCACGGTCGCGTCGCGGCGGATGTCAAAGCCGCCCTCGCTGCCGGGCGTGGAAAACTGCGCCGCCGCCACGCCACAAAAAAAGCCGGCCGCCAGAATTAACCCGAACCGTAAAATGGAGCGGACTTCGTTTGGTGGAAACGGCGCACGGCGTTCACGCCGCTTCAGCGGCCGAACCGAAAGCAGGCTGGAAATTTCCTGCGCTGCACTGCCAAACACATGGCAGCGGGCTGAAGCCCACGCCCCTCGTTGGTTTGCCATCGAATTCTTCATTGTCATAACAAGAGTCAGCCAATCCCATCGTCTCGTTCAATCATTTCCCATCACTGGCCGGGCGGTGCGGCCACGAGCCCGGCCACATAAAACAAGACGCTGCCAAAACCCGGCTTGACATTCCCGCCGCCACCGAGCAAAAAACAATGCAAGGTGTTCGTCTATCCGTCCAGTTTTTACGCCCGTTGGCGGCTGCAAAGCGGCAGCCTCTGCGTCCTGCGCGAAGGCGACGCGCCGCCACCCGAAAAACTGCTGCAAGCCGTCTGGCAACACCAGCGCCTGCGCCGCCACGAACTGCGCACGTTCGACGGACCGGCCATCAAGATTCTTCATCCCGGCTTCATCAGCCACAGCGGCGGCCCGGACTTTCGCGGCGCGGTCGTGCAGTTCGGCGACGCCCCGCCGCGCACCGGCGACATCGAGGTGGATCTGCACGCCGGCGGCTGGCGCGCCCATGGCCATGACAAAAATCCCGCGTTCACCAACGTCATCCTGCATGTGCTGTGGGACGGCGACAAAGCAGCGCCCGGCACGCCGCCCAAATTATTTCTCCGCGACCACCTCGATTCTCCGCTCGCCGAACTCAGTGTCTGGCTGAACACCGACGCGGCCGAAGCGTTGCCGGAAACTCTGCGCGGCCAATGCTGCGGACCACTGCGTGAACTTGCGCCGGAAAAATTATCCGAGCTGCTCCGGCAGGCAGCGCAAATCCGTTTTCAAGCCAAGGCCGCGCAGTTTGCCGCGCGGGCGCGCCAGGCCGGCTGGGAGCAGTCGTTGTGGGAAGGCATTTTCCGCGCGCTCGGCTATCAGCACAATTCCTGGCCGATGCTGGGCCTCGCCGAGCAACGCCTGCGCTGGCTCACGCCGAAATTATCGCCACTTGAACTCCAGGCCCGGCTTCTCGGTCTGGCCAATCTGCTCCCCGCCGAGCTCACCCGCACCCAGGCCGGAGCCGACGTTTATTTACGCCGCGTCTGGGATCAGTGGTGGCGCGAGCGCGATGAGTTTGCCGACGGCACCCTGCCCCGTTCGCTCTGGCGATTTCACGGCCAGCGCCCCGCGAATCATCCGCAACGCCGCCTCGCCCTGGCCGCCCACTGGCTGGCGGGGGGTAAATTGTTTTTCCAACTGGAAGGCTGGTGCGCCGCCGAGTTGCCGGAGGAAAAACTGGCCGCCACGCTGCTGGAGGTTTTGCAAATTGAGCCGGACAAATTCTGGTCGTGGCACTGGACGCTCCACTCCGCGCGTTTGAAAAAACCCCAACCGCTGCTGGGCGCGGCGCGGGTGACCGATCTGGCGGTGAACGTGATCCTGCCGTGGCTCTGGGCGCGCGCGGTGGAAGGCGGGAACGCAAAACTTCAGCAAGCGATGGAGCAACGTTTCTTCGCCTGGCCGGCGGCGGAGGACAACGCGGTGCTGCGGCTCGCGCGGCAGCGGTTGCTCGGGGGCACGCCGCGCCGCAGTTTTCAAAATGCCGCGTCCCAACAAGGGTTGTTGCAAATCGTGCGCGACTTTTGCGACCACTCGAACGCGGTGTGCGAACAGTGCCGTTTTCCCGAGCTGGTTGGCAACTTCGCTGGTTGACCGGAGATGGCGGGCTACGCGCCCCGGCTTTCCGCCTCGGCCCAGCGCACGGCGTAGCGCACCAGTTCGACGGCAGATTTGAGTTTAAGCTTGGTCTTGATGTTCGCGCGATGGACTTCCACGGTCTTGACGCTCAGATGCAACTGCGCGGCGATTTCGCGTGTGCTCCGGCCCTGCCCGACAAGCTGGAACACTTCAAACTCGCGGTCGGACAGGCGTTCCACGGGCGACGCCGACTCCGCCCGGCGACCGGAAAAGATTTCCAAAATCTGCGCCGACATTTTTTCGCTGACGGAAATCTGGCCGGCCAGCACCTGCCGCATGGCCGCCAGCAATTTTTTGCCGCCCTCCTGTTTCATCAGATAACCGCGCGCGCCCGCCCGCAACACGCGCTCGGCGTACAGCGCCTCGTCATGCATCGAAACCACCAGGATGGCCAGCTCCGGCTTTTGCGCACGGATGTCCTTGATGACTTCAAGGCCGTTTTTGTCCGGGAGGGAAACATCCAGCAGCACGAGATCAAATTTTTGCGCGATCACCAGATCCAGCGCCGCGCCCGCCGAGTCCGCCTCCGCGCCGACGCGCAGGTCCGGCTCGTTGTCAATCAACTGCGCCAGCCCCTGCCGCATCATCGGGTGGTCGTCCACGATAAGCACGCGCTTGGCGGATTTTTTCAATGGAATGGGCATCGGGCTGTGGGTGGTGATTTTTCAGAGAAAGCAAGCGGGGCTGAACAAACCACCCAGACGCCGCCGGCGGCGCTGCGTTCGAGCGCCAGCGTGCCGCCAATCATCCCGGCGCGCGATTGCATGATGCGCAGGCCCATGCCGGAATGCGTGGGCGGTTTTTCCTGGAAGCCTGAACCGTTATCGCTCACGCGCAACACCACGCGGCCTTTTTCGGCTTCCAGACTGATGGAAATTTTTTTGGCGCGTCCGTGCTTGATGGCGTTGGACACGGCCTCCTGCGCGATGCGAAAGAGATTCGAGGCCGCTGCGAGATCGGGCAGCAACACCGGCGGGTCGCATTCAAACCGGCACTCGACCTGGAAAAGTTTTTCCGTGTTCAGCGCCAGTTCCGCCAGCGCGGACATCAGGCCCTCGGATTCCAACGTGACCGGCGAAAGCCCGCGCGCCAGCGAGCGCGTCTGGGCGATGGCGACGCGCACGTTCTGCGCGATGGCCCCCACCTGGGCGGCGGCGGTTTTGGAACGCCGGCCCAGTTTTTGTTCCAACACCTGGCTCATCAGTTCAATGCCGGCGAGTTGCTGGCACAGGCCGTCATGCAGATCGTAGCCGATGCGGCGCTGTTCGCGGTCGCTGATTTCGAGGATTTCCTTTTCGAGCCGCTTGCGCTCGGTGATGTCGCGGATGAAACCGGTGAACAACCGCCGGTCAGCCAGCTTGACTTCGCTCACGGACAAATCCATCGGGAAAATTTTACCATCCTTGCGCCGCCCGGAAACTTCGCGCCCAATGCCGATGATCCTCGCCCGGCCAGTCTGAAGGTAATGGTTGATGTAACCGTCGTGTTGCGCGCGGTGCGGCGCGGGCATCAGGACACTGACATTTTTGCCAGTAAGTTCGGCGGCACGGTAGCCGAAGATGCGTTCGGCGGCGGGGTTGACAGTTTCGATGAGGCCGCGTTCGTCAATCGTGATGATGCCTTCCACAGCGGTTTCCAGGATCGCGCGGAGCCGCTCCTCCCGGTCGCGCAGGGCGGAGGCCGCCTGTTTTTCATGCGCCTTGGTCCGGCGCACATGCCCCGCCCGGAGCTGATCAATGCACCGGAGCAGTTGGGCCTTCGTCATTTTCCGATAATCTTTCATCTCGCGGATGAGCAGACTATCTGGAAATTCCACGCGGCTGCCAACTTCAATTGCGGCCACCGGCATACCCGGTCAGGCCGCCCGCAACTGCTCGCGGTATTCGGTGGGCGACTGGCCCAGGATGCGTTTGAAGACGCGGTTGAAATGGGTCAGGGATTGAAAGCCGACTTCAAACGCGATCTCGCTGATGCGGAGATTGGGATTGAGCAGGAGGTTTTTGGCCTTCTCGATCCGCGCGCGCGAAAGATAATCGGTAAAGTTGATCCCGGTGAACTTCTTGAAGATCTTGCAAAAATAAAAGGTGCTCGTGTTGACCGCCCGGGCCACCTGCCCCAGCGACAGCTCCTCGGTCTGGTGCTCCAGGATGTATTCCTTGGCGCGCTTGATGACCGGCGGCTCGGCATTTTCCTGCTGGAAAAACACTTGGTTGCCGAGCATGGACAGGTGTTGCGCGAAAATCTCCAGCAGCTTGACCACAGACTCGTGCTGCCTGGCCGGCACAACTTTGCCGGCAAAATAAGCGTGCTGCAAGGTTGCCCGGTCGGCCGCCACACCCCATTCGTTCGTCAGCTTGAAGGCGCGGTCAAACTGGGCCGTGCCAGGCTTCCGCCGAAACACCTGGCCCGTGTGCAGAAACCCAATCAACCGGTCGCCCAGCCGCACCGGCACCGCCGTATCGCACAGTCCGACCGGACAGACCACCGTCTGCGACGTCCGCGCGGCGGACTGGCACAGGCGCTCCTGCACCTGCAAACAGGCGCTACAGGCCCGGCTCTTTTGGGCAAGCAGCGAGCAAAAGGGGTTTTCCTTCCGTTGTCCGTGGTGTGGCAACTGCCAGTTCTCCACCGGCTTCAAGGACACGGCCAGACCGGTGGCCTCGGTGAAGGCGCGTTCGTAATCCTGATACACCCGGGAGTTTGCCAGGGCTTCGATCAACGAACGGCTGGCGTTGCCGTTGGCGTGGCCATTATTGAGAGCCGGCCCGGCGGTGGTTTCCTTTTCTGGCGCAACAATTGTTGTTTGCATACGGACAATTTAGACACAGCAAAAAAGAGCCGCTATTGGGGCTGGCCCCGATTGTGACCGGCGCAAAAAACTAACCGACCTCAGGGAAACCCCTAGCCGGCGTCGGGTAATGATTGTTTTCTGCCACCAGCCAAAAATGGTTGTGCCAAAGACAACCTAGGTTTAGCTCAATCACCGTGCAGCGCCGATGCTGAAGACGTTCCCAATGGTGGGAACCGAATGACAGACGTGCCCATCGCCCTCGAAGTCCCTGCGTCCGCCCGCGCCAACGCGCAGGCGGAGGAGCGCGTGCCAGCCCCGATTCCGGCGTGCTTCCACTGCGGCACACTTTGCCGCGACACAACTTTCGCGCGCAACGAAAAGGCATTCTGCTGCCACGGCTGCCTGACCGTCTTCGAGATTCTCTCGGCCAACGGCCTGACGGACTTTTACAAACTCAGCGCCGCCGCCGGGGTGCGCATCAGCGCGCCGGCAAAAAACGAGCAGTTCAAGTTTCTCGATGAACCGGCGGTGCGCGAACGGCTGGTGAATTTCTCCAACGCCCGGCTGACACGCGTCACGTTTCATATTCCTTCCATTCATTGCATCGCATGCGTGTGGTTGTTGGAAAATCTTTTCCACCTCAAACCCGGCATCGGGCAGACCCAGGTGAATTTTCCCCGGAAAGAAATCGCACTCTCCTTCGACCCGGCCCAGGTCAAACTCAGCGAAGCCGTCGCGCTGCTGACTTCGTTGGGATACGAACCGGAACTCAAACTTTCCGCACTGGAGGCCAAGCCTCGCGGGCGCGGCTCGCGGCGGTTGTGGATTCAACTCGGACTGGCGGGTTTTGCGTTCGGCAACATCATGCTGTTCAGCATCTCGTCCTATCTTGGCCTGGACGTGTTCGCCGGGCCGACCTTCCGCAAGCTGGTCGGCGCGATCAGCCTTGGGCTGGCGTTGCCGGTGGTGACTTACAGTGCGCTGGATTACTGGCACGCCGCGTGGACGAGTCTGCGGCAACGTCTATTGAACATTGACGTGCCGATTGCAGCAGGCATCGCGGCGATTTTTGCGCAAAGCAGCTGCGAGGTGTTTACCGGGCGCGGGAATGGCTACTTCGATTCGTTGTGCGGGCTGATTTTCTTTCTGCTCTGCGGACGGTTGTTCCAGCAGAAAACTTACGACCGGCTGGCGTTTGATCGCGACTACAAGTCGTTCTTTCCGCTGTCGGTGACGCGTAATAACGGCCGCAGCGAAGAAACCGTATCCCTCTCTCAGTTGGCCGTCGGCGACCGGCTCATCATCCGCAATGGCGAACTGATTCCTGCCGATGCCAAACTCGTCGGCGGCCCGGCGCTGATTGATTACAGTTTCGTCACGGGTGAATCCGAACCGGTGGAGAAAAAACCGGAAGACCACCTTTATGCAGGTGGTCGGCAAATGGGCGGCGCGCTCGAAGTCGAGATCGTCAAGGCGGTGTCGCAAAGCTATCTCACGTCGCTCTGGAATCAGGACGCCTTTTGCAAAGAGAAGCACCAGCCGCTGAATCAAATCACCAACACCTACAGCCGGCGCTTTACGAAGCTGGTCATCCTCATCGCGATTGGCGCGGCGGTGTTTTGGGGTTTTGTGAATCCGGCCGTGGCGTTGAAAGCATTCACGTCGGTGCTGATCGTGGCGTGTCCGTGCGCGCTGGCGCTGGCCGCGCCATTCGCTTTGGGCACGGCGCAGCGGGTGCTCGCGCGGCAAAATGTTTTTCTGAAAAATCCCTACGTGCTGGAAACGCTGGCGCAGGTTGACAGCGTGGTGTTCGACAAGACCGGCACGCTCACGGCGGCGGGCGCGGGTTCGGTGACGTGGCAAGGCACACCGTTGACCGGCACGCAGGAGCGCTGGGTGTTTTCAATGACCCGCCATTCGACGCATCCGCTGCCGGTGCGGATCGGCGAGGCCATCAAGCGCGAATATTTTCCGGAAGCTGTGCGGTCATTTCTCGAAACACCCGGTTGCGGCATGGAGGGCAGCATCGCGGGACACGAGATCTGGATGGGCTCGGCAGCCTGGCTGGAAGGGCGAAATGTCATTTGTCGGCGCGGGGGTGACGAATCGCAAACTTCAACCCGGGAAAAATGGGAGCCGGCGCAAACCGGCTCGCATGTTCATGTGGCCATCGATGAAAAATATCTCGGACATTTCGAACTGGCGAGCGCGGTGCGGCCGGCGACGGACACCCTGATCGCCGGATTGAACGGTCAGGTACGGATCGCACTGTTGAGTGGCGACAACGAAAAAGAGCATGGCCGGTTCGCGGCGCTCTTGGGGCGCGCGGCCGAGCTTCGCTTCAATCAAAGCCCGCTCGCCAAATTGAACTTCATCAAATGCCGGCAGGCCGCTGGCCGCACCGTGATGATGGTCGGCGACGGCTTGAACGACGCGGGCGCGCTGCGCCAGGCGGACGTGGGCGTGGCGGTGGTAGAAAACGCGAGCGCATTCTCGCCCGCAAGTGATGTAATCATGGCGGCGGGCATGGTGACGCGGACGGCGGAAGTGCTGCGTTACGCGAAGCAGTCGCTGCGCGTGGTGCGAACAGCGTTCTGGATTTCGGCGGCCTACAACGTGGTGGGCGTAGTCATCGCCGCCAGCGGGAAACTTTCGCCGGTGGTGTGCGCGATTCTGATGCCGGTGAGTTCGGTGTCGGTGGTGGCCTTTGCGTGCGGAGCGGCAACGTGGTTTGGGCGACGGACGTTTGGCAAGACGGAGGTGCGGCCATGATTGTTATCTTCCTGCTTATCCCGTTGAGCATCGTCATCGCGATTGGTTTTCTTGTGGCCTTCATCTGGGCGGTACGGTCGGGGCAATACGAAGATACCTGCACGCCTTCGATGCGCCTGTTGCTGGAGGAAACCCAAACCAAAATCACCCCGCCAGTGGAACCTGCGCCAATCGGTTTGTCGGTGGCACAGAAACAGAAAGAAACAAAGAATGAGTGATAAACAACAATCGACGTGTGGTCGAATGAGCAGCTTATCCGTTGAATCACCGCGCATGAATTACCTAGCACCTAACACTTATTCAACGATGGCCGTCGCGCTTGTGACGGGACTCACACTTTCCGCCAACACCACCCGGGCGGCGGAACCGGATTGGAAGGTGGGACTCATTTAGCCCGTGGCAAACCCCATTTACTTTGAAGATCCGCGCGTGGACTCCGAGATCCACCCGATCTTCATGCAACACTGGCTGCCGAGCACCTTCCACTACAGCGGTGGCACGGTGCCGCTCGGCGGAAGCGTACGGGTCTATGCCGTCCAACTGCGGGCCGCGTTGACCGAGCGCCTGGGCCTCATCGCCACCAAGGACGGCTACATCGAATTTAAACCCAATGGCGCGCTGGCGTCACATCACGGCTACGGGTTCGCCGACCTCGCGTTGGGCTTGAAATACGTTTTGGTGGACGACGCAGCGAAGCAGTTGATCATCACGCCCGGATTGACCATCACCGTGCCGACCGGAAGTCACGCCGTGTTTCAAGGCAACAACGCCGGTGAATGGAATCTGTTCGTTTCCGCCGCGAAGGGTTTCAACCACTTCCACGTGGTGGGCAACCTTGGCTTTCGCATCCCAAACAACTTTGATGATCAAACGGCCCAAGCGCATTACAGCCTGCAACTCGACTATCGGACCTGCAGCTACTTCACGCCGTTCGTGGCGATGAACGGCTACACCATGCTCAGCAACGGGAAAAACAAACTGCTCGGCTCCGTGCCGCTGAACACGGAAATGTACGACCTGATCAACTTCGGCAGCACCGATGTGGCCGGGCGCACGCAAATTGTCTTGGGCGGCGGCTTCCGCTCGCAGCTCACCAAGAAGGTTGACGTGGGCGTGGCCTACGAAGCGGGCATCACCTCACCGAAGGACATTTTTGACAGCCCGCTCACCGTGGACATGATCCTGCCCTTCTGATGGGCGCCGGCGCGGGGCGGAACCGGTTTCCGCCCGCGAAAAATTTTCACATCGCAAAACCAAAACTCAATCGCATGAAAGTCGAAACCTTCAAATACGACAACCGCATCGTCCGCACCTTCGCCATCGCCACCGTCATCTGGGGCCTGGTCGGCTTCAGCGCGGGGCTGCTGATCGCCTGCCAGTTGTTCTATCCCAACCTGAACCTGAACCTGCAGTTCACCACATTCGGGCGGCTGCGGCCCCTGCACACCAACGCGGTCATTTTCGCGTTCGTCGGCAACGGCATGTTCATGGGCATCTACTATTCGTTGCAACGGTTGTGCAAGGCGCGGTTGTTCAGCGATTTTTTGAGCTGGGTCCATTTCTGGGGCTGGCAGGCCATCATCGTCGGCGCGGCCATCACGCTGCCGCTCGGTCTCACCACGAGCAAGGAATACGCGGAACTGGAATGGCCGATTAAAATCGCCATCGCAGTCATATGGGTGGTGTTCGCCGTCAATTTCTTTGGAACCATCATCAAACGTCGTGAAAAACATCTCTACGTCGCGATCTGGTTTTATATCGCCACGGTCATCACGGTGGCGCTGCTGCACATTGTCAACGGGCTGTCCGTCCCGGCCAGCCTGTTCAAGAGCTACTCGATCTACGCCGGCGTGCAGGACGCGCTGGTGCAATGGTGGTACGGCCACAACGCCGTCGCGTTCTTCCTCACCACACCGTATCTCGGCCTGATGTATTACTTCCTGCCGAAGGCGGCCGAACGTCCGATCTTCAGCTACCGGCTTTCGATCATCCATTTCTGGGCGCTCATCTTCATCTACATCTGGGCCGGGCCGCATCACCTGCTCTACACCGCGCTGCCGGACTGGGCGCAGTCGCTCGGCATGGTGCTTTCCCTGATGCTCATTGCGCCTTCGTGGGGCGGCATGTTGAACGGGTTGCTCACCTTGCGCGGCGCGTGGGACAAGGTCCGCACTGAACCCATGTTAAAATTCATGGTCGTCGCCGTCACCGCGTACGGCATGGCCACGCTCGAAGGCCCGATGCTTGCGATCAAGAGCGTCAACTCGCTTTCGCATTACACGGATTGGACCATCGCGCACGTCCACACCGGCGCGCTGGGCTGGAACGGCTTTCTCACCTTCTCGATGCTCTACTGGCTGTTCCCGCGTTTGTGGAACACGAAGCTGCATTCCGTGAAGCTGGCCAACTGGCATTTCTGGATCGCACTGCTCGGCATGATGTTTTACGTCGTGCCGATGTACGCTAGCGGCATCACGCAGGGGCTGATGTGGAAGCAGTTCACCAAGGAAGGCTTCCTGCAATATCCGAACTTCCTCGAAACCGTTTTGCAAATCGTGCCGATGTATCGGCTGCGCGCCCTCGGTGGTTCGCTCTACATCATTGGCGCATTCCTGATGGCGTACGATCTTTGGCGCACGGCCAAGGCCGGCCAGTTCGAGCCAGACACCGAGGCACAGGCCGCGCCGTTGTCGAAAGAAAATCACGCCGAAGAACCGCATCCCTACAAGCATCGCTGGCTGGAGGCGAAACCCATCACGCTCACCGTACTCGCCTTCGTGGCGGTGCTCATCGGCGGGTTGGTGGAGATTATTCCGATGTTCCTCGTCAAAGAAAACGTGCCGACCATCACCAGCGTCAAACCGTACACGCCGCTGGAAATGATGGGCCGCGACATCTACATCCGCGAAGGCTGCGTGGGCTGCCATTCACAAATGATCCGACCGTTCCGCAGCGAGACCGAACGTTACGGCGAATATTCCAAAGCCGGCGAATTCGTCTATGACCATCCGTTCCTCTGGGGATCGAAGCGCACCGGGCCGGACCTGCATCGCATCGGTGGCAAGTATCCCGACGCCTGGCATTACAACCACTTGGACGACCCGCGTTCCACTTCGCCCGGTTCGATCATGCCACGTTACTCCTGGCTGCTGACGCAGAAGATCGAAACGAACGCCGTCGCACCGCGCATTGCCGCGCTGCGCAAAGTCGGCGTGCCTTATCCCGCCGGCTACGAAAACGGTCCGGCGCAAAAAGACTTGCAGGCGCAGGCCGAGAAGATCGTCGCCAACTTGAAAACCGGCTCGGTCACCACAGATGCGGATCGCGAGATCATCGCCGTCATCGCTTACCTGCAACGGCTCGGCACGGACATCAAGGCGCAGGCCGCCGCGCAGGCCGCCATCGTTCCCACCACAACCAAATAATTAACGCGTATGAACCAAAAAGTTTTAAGCGACATGAACGGCGTCGAAGTTTACGGCGTCATTTCCATCTGTTTGTTTTTCACGGTCTTCACCAGCGCGATGGTCTGGGCCGCGTTCCAAAAGAAAAAGTTTCTGAACAGCATGAGCGTGCTGCCGTTGAACGACGGCGAGACCGCGCGGAAAGGAGATTCCCATGAATAACAACCCCGACGAACCCAAACTGCTCGAACACGAAGTGGACGGCATCCGCGAACTGGACAACCTCCTGCCCCGCTGGTGGGTCTGGCTCTTCAACCTCACCATCGTCTTCGGCCTGATCTACATGCTCTACTATCACGTCTTCCGCGCAGGTGACTTGCAGGCGGCAGAGTATGCGAAGGAAGCCAAGGCCGGCGATCAAATCAAGGCTGCGGCCATCGCATCGTTCGAGTCCTCCATCGCCACGCTGGAACCGTCCAAGGACAAGGCGGTGCTCGGCGAAGGCCAGCGCATCTTTCTCACCTATTGCTCGCCGTGCCATCGGCCGGATGCCGGCGGTCTGGTCGGTCCGAATCTTTGTGACGACTACTGGATTCACGGCTCGAACTATGTGGACAGCGTGAAGACCATCATCAACGGCGTGCCAGCCAAGGGCATGATCACTTGGCGCGGCATGTTGAAGCCCGGCCAAATCCAGGCCGTGGCCAGTTACATCTACACCTTGCGCGGCACGAATCCGAAGAATCCCAAGCCGGCCGAGAACACGGTGCAGGCGCCGACTGGTCCGAGTGCTTACGAATGACCACTAAGCC